>CAZNRQ010000171.1:0-969 GCA_964574845.1 uncultured Bacteroidales bacterium | reverse complement strand
GGGTTTAATAATACTAAGTTCCGATGTTAAAAAAGTTAGCCTGCTTGTAATATTTCTTTACTTCATTGTCAAAAAAACTAACATCACCGGAGTAAAAGTTAAGGGGAGTTTCATCTTCCTTTACTTCGTTGTTGTATGTAAGAGATTCGATGTGATAATTTCAGAAATCATTGTAATAATCTTCTGCTTGATTGTTCAAATTTTGTGTGAGACTGGTTTTTTTGGATGCTGCGCTTTATAATTTCTCGAACCTAACGCATTGAACTTTTACGCTGCTGATAAGTTGGGCGATGTAAAGGCTATCTACACTCTATCTACACCATTATACCTCTGTAGAGACTGAAGATACAGGTGTCTCAGAAAAACGAACGGTATCATTTCTTCGAGAAAGCATTTCGAAATAATAACAAAAAAGGGCGTGTACCAATTGGTACACGCCCTTTTCTTCTTAGGAATATAGGATATCCCTTATTGTTTCAAAATCCTGAAACTGTATTTTTCATTGTTCACAACAGCATTCAGCATATAAACTCCTTTCGAAAGCTCAGCAGCATCAATGTTCATGACGTTATTGCCTTCCAACAGGGCTTGATTTCCGCTTATCACCTGTTTTCCGGTAATATCGTAAATACTCCAGGTGCAGTTGGTGGCTTCTGCCGATGTAATTTCCAGATTGAATTGTTCCGCAAAAGGATTGGGGAATACTTGTAAGCTGGTTGCTGCATTATCATTACTATTTTCTATACCCGAAACAGTTTTGCCTGAGGAAGATAATCTTCCCACCTTTTGCGCGTTAGAAGTACCCCAAAGTGAAGAACCTGCAAACACACGGAGGCGCACATAATAGTCCTGACCATCCAGCACCGGTGAAATGGTAACGCTGTTACTGCTTGTATTGGCGGTAGTAATCCAATTGGTCAGGGCCGGCAAACTATATTCCAGGGTGTAGTTTGATGCCCAGGGCGACAT
>CAZNRQ010000170.1:0-6517 GCA_964574845.1 uncultured Bacteroidales bacterium | reverse complement strand
GAAAAAGCCTTGACATCTGATTCGGAGCTGGGGGTAGTGGCATTGTTAAGCCATACCACATTGTAGCGTTCACTCAAACCCCTTACCACCACAAAACGGTTGTCGATGATGGTGATACCCGGCACCCTTTTGATCACCTCGGAAGCGTCCCTGTCCTGAGATTTGGATATCTGTTGACTTGATATACCCGAAACCACCAGATCGCTGGTTTTGATACTGCTCATCATGGATATTTCGGAATCGGTAGTTTTTTTCGCAGTAACGGTAACTCCTGCAATGGTGGCAACATCTTCTTCGAGTTCGAAATTCAGCTCGGTAGGTTTGCCTTTTACCACCTTCACATTATCTACCACCTGTTTCTTGTAGGAAATAAAAGAAACCACCAACGAATATGTTCCGGGTTTCACCGAATTTATTTTGAACACCCCATTCAAGTCAGATCCGGCACCAATGGTGGTACCCTGAATTACAACAGATGCTCCTACTATGGTTTCTTTTGTTTTTTTATCTGTTATGGTTCCGGTGATGATCTCGTTTTGTGAGAAAGTACTTGTTACATTGAAAAAAAGAAGAAGAGAGATCGGTATCAGTCTTTTTATATGCTTTATTGTTTTGTTCATTTTGAATAACTCTCAAAATTATTGTGTCATTATTAATTGGGATTCGGGCATCAATAGGTTTTTTCCATAATGAGTTTTCCGTCTCCGTCCCACATAAGCCAGGTGCCGCTTTTCAATCCTTCTTTGTATTGCATTTCGTATCGTTTCACTCCCTTATCGTCCCATATATACCATTTTCCGTCCTTCAGGTCGTTCTTGTAATTGGCTTCGGCTGTTTTGGCACCCTGCTCGTTCCAGTTATACCACACTCCGTTCTTTAGTCCGTCTTTATAGCTTTTTAGTTCTTTTTTCACACCTGTTTCGTAGTAGCTGATGCATTCGCCGTTTATTTTTCCATCCACCACCGACATCTCCAGTTTTAGTTTTCCGTCTTCGAAATACTCTTTATAGGTACCGGTGTATAAGTTGCCGACATTATAGTACAATCCGTCTTTTAATACGATTTCCTGTGATTTGGCGCATAGCGCCAGCAGAAGTAATAATACTGTTAAAACTTTTCTCATTCTTTTTCTTTTTTTAGGGCTTAAAAAAAACAAAGTGTAATGCCTGACGGGAATCAGGAATTACACTTTGTCATTAGTGTGGGAGAAATATTAATTGGGTTTGATCTCAATGCTGACAGGAAGATTTTTTCCGGCATTGCAACTGATATTTTGAACCTCGTTGGCAGCGTATGAAATGTAGTTTACTTCCAGGGTATAATTTCCGGGCTCTACGCTGTTGAAGGTAAAGTTTCCATCGAGATCGGAATATACTTTCATATCCGAGCCTTTAATGGTTACCAGAACTCCTGCCAGGCTTTCGCCGGTTACCTTGTCAATTACTTTTCCGGTTACAGTAGCTTTTTTGGGTGCTTCGCCGGGATTGTTTTCAGCAAAACTCATTGTGGTTGACAGTAACATCAAAAACATGCTGATAATTAAAATTGACTTTTTCATGGTAGTTGATTTTTTCATGGTGCAAAAGTATATCCGCAGTATTACGTGAATATTAATCCAATATTAAGTTATCGTTAAGTTTGGTGTTTGCAGAGGTGTCGTGAATTGCCGCAACATATAATTGTCATAGTTTTGTCGAAAATTTTAATCGATTAATAAAATGAGTTTTTCAGGAGTATTAAGTGTACTAAAACCTAAAGAAAAGAAATTTTTACCTCTGTTCGAAGCTTCAGCCGAAAATCTGGTAAATGCCGCAACGCAACTCAGTAAATATTTTCAGGTGAAAGATGCCGGAGAAAAAGCGAGTATAATTGACAATATTAAGTCTCATGAAAAGGCTGGTGACGAAATTACAGTAAAACTATACCATGAATTAAACAGATCCTTCATTACACCTTTCGACAGAGAAGATATCAATACACTGAACGGATCACTGGATGATGTATTAGATTTGATGAACAGCTTTTGTCAAAAAATTCGGAATCATCCGCCTAGAAAAGAATCAGAATATTTTCTGTATCTTAGTGAACTTATTTTACAGGCAACCCGTGAAATTAACTCGGCTATTTTAGAACTGAAAAATCTTAAATATCCGAAAAAGATCATGGAAGCCTGTATCAGAATTAATGAAATTGAGAATCAAGCCGACGATATTTACCATACAGCACTTTCTGAACTTTTTGAAAACGAAAAAGATGCTATTGAACTTATCAAGACCAAGGAACTGTTGTCGGTACTCGAAAAAGCTACCGATAAAGCTGAGGACGTCAGCGATGTTCTGAAATCAATAATAATTAAAGCAGGATAAAACTTAAATTTTAAATAATACGTTATGAATCTAACCCTACTCATTACAATTATAGTTCTTGCATTTGCTTTCGATTTTGTAAACGGCTTTCATGACGCTGCCAATTCGATCGCTACAATAGTTTCGACGCGAGTTCTGACTCCCACACAAGCCGTTATTTGGGCTGCATTTTTCAATTTTCTAGCTTATGCCGTATTTCAATTACATATTGTTGATACCATAGCCAAGACTGTGGATACCAGCGTTATTAATCTTCAGGTGATTTTAGCAGGCCTTATCGCAGCCACTATATGGAATCTCCTGACCTGGTATCTAGGTATTCCTTCCAGTTCATCGCATACCTTGGTGGGTGGTTTTGCTGGCGCTGCAGTTGCTTATGGAGGATGGGCTATTGTTCATAGCGATAAAATACTTAAAATTGCAGCCTTTATTTTTCTGGCACCCATTCTGGGTATGGTCATTTCCTATTTTGTTTCCATTTTGATGTTATACATTACCCGACATGGAAAACCAACCAGACTAAATAAAATTTTCAGGTATCTTCAATTGGTTTCATCTGCCTTATTCAGCCTGGGACATGGTGGAAACGATGCTCAAAAAGTAATGGGTATTATTACAGCAGCGCTAATTGTTTATTTCAAAGGAATAGATCCCTCCTCCATACCCCAATGGGCTCACATTACATACAATTCAGCAGGCAAGATTCAAGCTATTCCTCATTGGATCGTATTGGGATGTTACACCTGCATTGCTTTGGGAACTATGTTGGGCGGATGGAAAATTGTTAAGACTATGGGATCGAAGATCACCAAGCTAACTCCATTTCAAGGTGTGGCAGCTGAAACTTCTGGGGCAATTTTGCTATTTGGAACAGAGGCCTTTGGAATCCCTGTGAGTACAACACATACTATTACCGGAGCCATCATAGGTACAGGAATGACGAAAAGAGTTTCGGCAGTACATTGGGGTGTGGGTGCAAAATTACTTTGGGCATGGGTACTTACTATACCTGTAAGTATGCTTATTGCCATTGGTGTGTATCATTTGATTATGCTTTTTTAGTTAACAAATAATAAAAAACACTATTTCTTTTCTAATAACTTAAAGGTCCGTGTTTCTTACCATGGCAACTTAGATAACAACTTCCATGGTTTTCGCCCTGATCTTCATATTTCAGCATGCCATCAGTTGCTGATGCAAAACCAGGTCCTGTGTTGAAATTGATAAGATGGGTTGAACTTCCTCCATTGGTCTGGCTGCTGCTGATCCCATGAGAATCGTGGCAGGCTATACAAGAAATTGAGTTTTGTGAAACATGCAATTTGTGAAAAGTAAATGACTGATCACCTAGAATGGAATTGCGGTCATGACAACTATAACAAAGAGCGTATGACATCATTGATTCAGGAGAATAAGCTGCACGGTTATAATTGGCTTTCAGTATTTGCGGATATACACTGCCGTGAGGACCTGCAGGAGAATTGGCTCCGTCGCTTGAATGACAATCGGAACAATAGATCATGCTCGTCACAGTCATAGGTGAAATCAGACTGGGTACATTGCTGTTCTTACCAATAGCAGCCACAGGATGATAAGAATAATTGGCAGGGTCGAATTCCATTCTGACATTATTTTGCATTACCACTCTTGTAACCGAACTTGGTGTAACAGCATTTTGAGAATGACATCGGTAGCATATCTCATATTCATAAGCAGCGTTTGAAACTGGAGTACCAGCCTGTGAAATTCCCTCAACCTCTATATTAAATCCTTTTACATTGGGAGCACTTGCCTGGTCGGAATTGGCAGCATGACCATTATGACAATCTTCACATTCAATATGTTTTTCTTTTGGAATAGCCATTTCTACAGCATCATGAATGCCGGTATACGCTGATACATTATGACGGTAGGTTTTAATAAACTCTTGTTGGATATTAGTAGAAGCAACATTCCCATTATGGCAATCGTAGCAGTTGTCTTCTTCCCTTTGGTATTTCAATAGTCTCTCTTTCCCTCCTGAGTTATGTGGATTGTGGCAATTCTCGCAACCATTGGACGCAACTGTAGTATAGGAAGTGTGAAACCATGGGTTAGGACCATTTCCATTCCATGTTTTGTCTGATATCTGATGCGAGCTTGCAGTCCACAAATTTGTTTTATGACAGGAAAGACAAAGATTGGAGGATTCGTTGGATGAAACCAGAAAATTGCCGTAAAGATCTTTATGTGGATTATGGCATGAGGTGCATTGTAGTTTATTTTTCTCCAGTTGCACAGGCATGAGAATGTCACGGGGATTAAGTAATTCTTTATCGGAAGCAGATAATGCCGCATCGTAAACAAATGAAATGGGATGATCATCGGACAAGTCGGTTGTCAGGTTTGATTTTCCTCCTGGCATGGTTGTAATTCCATGACTAAATTCAACGTTTTGTCGTGAGATCAGGTTCCCCAATGCTACGGTTCCATCATGGCATGAAAGACAAAGTATTGATGAGCCATCTGGTTGTCCTGGTTTTGCATCCAGAGTAGAACTATTATATAAAGTATAAATAGCCCCCGAATTCTTTCGGTTCCACAAAGGTGCGACAGGGGCTGATGAATGTGAAGTATGACAAAAAAGGCAAACCTCCGACTCCGATTCGGCTTTTATCTTTCCATTTCCTTTAACTGACAGATTATGTACCGAGTTAACTACGGATTGACCGTTTAGCATCGATGGAAGCATAATTACAAAAATCAGATAAAAGTTCCTTAGCATTTTTTTAATCCTGGTCATTATGTCTTAATTGAAATATTTGCACTCTGGCATTGTAGCTGTCGGCCACATAAATAAAATCCTTTTTATCAATGTAAATGCCTGAAGGCATCCAGAATTCTTCCTGATTGTGACCTTGCTTCCCAAAATTATACAGGTATCTACCGCTTTTATCAAAAATTTGAACACAATGGAATAAAGCATCGGCAACATAAATATTTCCTTTTGAATCCGTAGCAATACCTTTCGGACGGGCCAGATAACCTGTAGCATCGCCCATTTCACCAAAACTAAAAACAAAATTACCGTTCTTATCGAGTATCTGTATACGATAATTAAGGGTATCGACCAGGTAAACCGTTCCGTCTTTATCTATCCATATATAAGTGGGAAAATTGAATTCTCTGTTGCCGTTTCCTCTTTGCCCGATACGTCGCAACAGTTTGCCTTTGCGGTCGAATACAGAGATACGATGGGCGCCGGTCTCTACGATCCAAATCTCATCTGTCGCCTTGGAATAAGCTATACCAGTTGGCTGAATCAGAGTAATAGTGTCTGTAAAGGAAAGGATGTCCTTTTTTCCGGCTGTGATCTTGTATGCTGATTTAAGATGCGAATCGGTAAAGAGTATTTCGCCCCCCGGTAACTCACACATGTCAACCAAAGAAGTAAAATTCCCGAATTTCTTTCTAAGGTGACGTGGAACTTCGTACTTCACATTCTGAACGTCGAAAATTAACCCATTGGCCTGATCCATCAGCAAAAAGGTATCAGGACTACTGGCCAATACACACATGGGCTTCTTAATTTCTGCAAGGTCTTTTTTTCCAAAAATAAAATCTTTGAATTTATCATAACTCCCGGCATTGTTTCCTTGTCCGTCAGCCGGAGGATATTGTTTCACCCATTTTACGTAGAAAAAGCTCGCATTCACTCTACCTTCCAAGGTGTCCTGGCAATAAATTGTTCCATTTGTTGCTACCAATAGAAGGAGGAAGGAGATAATATACGGTGCTGTTTTCAACTAGGCTAATTTTCGAATAAAGGTTAAAGATTTTTCAAAATTAGAAAATTAATTTTAACAACTGAATTTGTATAAAGCATCCATTAAATGCAGGCGCGAAATAGCAAGTTTTTCAATCAATAAACACAATAATAATTGTATATTTGTGTGTATATATAGTTTGTTTGATTCATTTTATTTAATAGTTATACAATGCTTTATAGATTTAGTTGCGAGCGCGTTGGATCAATTGTTGATTTTTCTCATTCAATACGGAATATTTCTCAGTTTTTCTTTGACATCTGTCTTTTCTGTTTTTTTTCTGAAGTTTGTTTTTGATATAACTTTGCTTTGGAAAATTTAGTGACTTAAATTTCCCTTTAATAT
>CAZNRQ010000169.1:0-6525 GCA_964574845.1 uncultured Bacteroidales bacterium | reverse complement strand
TGTATTGATTGACTATTAAAAACTGATTGTTCGCCGGATTCTCAAAATCAATCAAAGCCACCTCATGACTGCGTTCGTAACCGTTTTGCTGATATGGAACTTTAACTTTCTCGACTAACAATTTATGAAACGCTTCGTTGTTGTGCAGCAACACGGGTGAAAATATCCGCAACACTATTTGAACAGCAGCTTCCTGAGCTTCTGCCGGAATGTGCGGATTTATCTTTTCTATTGCCGAACGTAAACGGTTTGTGAGGAGTATCTGCTGATAGTTTTCCCTTTCGCAGAACAAACCTTCGGGCGAAAGCTCTTTGCCGTTGGCATATTCCCATCCTTGCGATTGCAGTATTTCAATCGCTGATGCTTCTATGATATTTTCTGTGATGGGTTTCAAATTATTTTTTCTTTGTTGATGGACAAACTTTTATTAGTATTTATTCCTGCTTTAGTTTGTCCAAAGCAGTGTCAATTTCAGCTGTATTCTGATCTAATGCTATTAGGAAACCTGTTAAAAATTCAATCGCCTTGTCTTCAAATTCAATAAAATCGCCACTATAAGTATAACGGAATCTTCCATCATACCACAATTCGAATTTATCATCGTATTTTAGGATCTTTAATAAAGACTCAGGTTCCAATTTTGTCCAAACGTTAGGCTCCCGAACAGAAAAATCAATTGTAAAAAAATCAATATTTAAATTGACATCCATGTTGAAAACGTATTCCCCAATAACGAAACGATTAAAATAAAAAGAAATATCGCCTAATGGACGTACAGATTCGAATGGCATATAATTGTTCTCCTTTTTGAAATAGTCCAAGAGGTTCTTGCAAGTGAACTGCGGATAATCATCAACCGATTTCTTTATAGATTTTGCAATTTCTGTATAATTCTTTTTCTTATTTGCTACCAGGAAATTCTTGAATTCATTCATATAATCTAAGTCTAAATGATTACGAGTTAAATATTTTATTGTCTTCAAATATTGTCGCAAAATGGAAAGATTATCAATATGTGATGTTTTTTCAATGCACCTTCTCAGCCAGCCATTGCACAAATCTGTGGACATTCCTTCATACGCACGAACAGATATTAGTTTCTTGTCAATTTCTTTGTTATAATCACCCCATGTACTTTTGTCGGGTTCTTTGGTTTGGCATAAAGTCAGGTACACAACCGCATCGATAATAAAATTTTCTTTTTTCAGAACTTCATAATAAGTCGGGATTTGATTCACTGTATCACCGGCGTCATTGATTTTATTTTCGATAATAATTGCATGCTTGCCCGATTTGATGCAGATATCTATTCGGGCTTGTTCCCTCACAACGGTTACGGTTCCGTAATAATGTGTATGTTCAATTTTGCTTGTTTTGTTTTGCTTGTTTAAAAATTCAATAAACAGCATTAAAAAGCGATTCCCTTCACCGTGTTTTCCTATGGGATCAAGCAATTCCTTAATAATATCACTATGCATATTTTCCCGGTAATACAAATCCGAGATAAGTGTAAACAAATTAAAGCCGGGATCAACATTTTCCTTTGTGTCTCGGATACGCTTCAATTCGTCGTCTTTGCGGGCTTCAAAAAAAGCATTTATTTTTTCAGAATCGAACATTATTGCTTCAATTTGATATGAATTTTTTAAGTTTTTCCCTGATTATTTCAACATCATTCTTTTTGTTTCTGATGAGTCTTTTGCTGCGGTTATGCTCAAATTCATCATAACCGAATTCAATTAGCTTTATGCCGTGTTTAGGCAGCAAATCTCGCCTGCGCTGGTCATATATCTTTCGCTGCTCTCCTCTGCCGACACCGCTAACGGTATGTCTGCGGTCAAAGAATTTGACTTCTTCGGTGTGCTGCTTTTCCCTGTACTCAATTACGAGGTTTAGTGATGAATAGTAAATATCCACCGGCAATTTAGTTCCGGAATCGCCGGTTAAAAAATCAAAGCGGTGCTGCCTGCGACCTTTACAATGTAATACCTCATCGCAAAGATCAAGTATATAGGACTCGTCTTTGATTTCTTTCATTTCATCAATGACCCACGGTTTTGGTGGTTTTATATTATATACCATCGATGAGGGATTCCCTTCATTATTGCTGCCACTATCAATAATTTTAACTACACTTAAAAAATCGTGCTCAGTGTATCCGCCTCCGATTCCAAAATCACTCGCATAAAATCCACGAGCCCTGATCTTGTCTCTGATATTTTTTTGGGTTTGACTGTCCGCTTTGAGCTTCTGCTTTATCAATTCAATAATTGCATTGGCCTCACTTCTTGTAAAAACTGATTTTCCTTTCATGGTGCTAACTTATTACAAGAAAAACTAATTTAAGCTGGAATTCTCTTCAATTTCTATCTTTAGAAAATCAGCGGCACGAACATCCTCCCCCAGTGTGAGTTTTTCAATTGCTTTTGAAATCATTTTTGACCGTTTAATAAGAAATGCCTCATAATCTTTCTTTATTTTCGTTGCAGTATCCATGTCTGAAAACCCTGAATATGAACCTGCTTTCAGCTCTTCAACTGGAATTAAGTGACTCCCCAGTCTCTGCTCAACTACAGGTTCAGATGTCCAGTTGTACCTTTCTTTCAGGTAGGTCATCGGATTTTTCCTGCCAATCACTCGATTTGTTGCACCGGTTATCAAAGCACAATTCAAGGCGACCCAACTGTTTATTTCTTCTCCAAGTATATTATTTGCATCCGAAAGTAACGCATCCGGGAAAATATGGTGATATTCTCTTTTTTGAACATTTACAGCCGTGATGGCACTTCCATCAGCAAAATCGTGAGCATTAAAATAGTTTGCAACTGCCAAAATTCCACGGCCTCTGATACTAACATTCTTTGGCCAAGTAACATTTATTAATTGCTCTTCTGTTGCAATCGGGAACATTGATCTGTTTAATACAGGGACATCATTTTCGGTGTAAACTGTATTCGTGTTTGGTTTATTCTTTTGGTTGATAATACCTAATAGTGCTATGTAATCCGCATACGCTCTCGATGCTGCGGCATTTTCATACCTGTCAGTAAAAAATGAAGACCACAAATATTTTTTAAGTAGAACAATAGATTGTCCGGCCTTATCGCCAATTTCTGGGATATTCGTAAATAAGGCTGCAATTACTGATAAAACTGCATTAGTTGGTAGCCTCTGGTCATCAAAAATATTATGAGATTCAAGAAATGAGGCCATTCTTGATAGACCATTCATCATTTTATCCCAATCTTCAACAACCTTTCGCTTATCCATATCCCAAATACCTACTCTGTTCGGGACTTTTTCCTGCATTAAAGCGGATGTATTTAGAATGAGATATGATAAGTCAGCGTACCTTTTAACAGACGGGTGATTTGAATCTAGCTGAGATTGCAAATCATGTAGTGAAGTATCTTTCACACCCTCTATCTCAGCAACAATAATATCATATTGAGAAAGTGGCTTGCTATTGGTATTCATATTGATGAAAACATTCAAGGCTACATCTTTTGATGTGTCCGATGCTAATGCAAGAAAAGGAAGGTTATAATGCTTTACGGTTGACCTAAAACCATTGATAAGGTTAGTGAGTTTTTGTTTCTCTTCGGAAAACCGTTCAATCTCAATTTCAAAGTTGTCAAGACCATGTTTGGGTTTTTTAAACTCCAACGCATTTACGATCCATTTGGAAATTTCTGTGCTAATATCTTCTGGCCTTAAAAGTTCAAAAGGGATGTAACCTCGTTTCAGGCATTCTTCAGGTTCATCAGCCCAAAGCGGCATTAACTTACCGGTGCGTCTGCTTATCCATCGGCTCTGGCAAACAACTGCTTCCTGAGCAGACCAGTCGTCATATCCATCTTCAATTTGATTGTCCAGATTTCTTGTGGTATCAAACTCCCTGATATAGATGAAATATTTTTCCAAATCATAATTATTATGCAAAGCCCGCCATATTGCAGTAATTCTCTGTTGTCCGTCTAATAAATGCTCTATAACTCGAGGGAATGGAGGCACATTGATCTCCGCTGTCGCAAGATACCTTGAAATGAATTGCTCCTGATCGACCTCCAATAACAATGTTATACCCAAGGGAAGATCGTGTACGACCATATTTAATAAACTACAGATCCTATTTCTATCCCAGGCTTCGAATCTCTGAAATCTTGGAAGTTTAATTTCACCGTTCTTAACACGGCTATACCATGTTTCTAATTTACGATCTCTGGCTTGAACACTCATTTTGGTTTTGATTTAATTATTTATTACACTTTACCCTTACCTCTCCGCTCATCAACTTTGGCAATAGTGTATCGCGAAGCATTGTAAGAGTGCTCATTTGGTTTTGATTTGACTTAATTTTTACAAAATACGGGGTAATCAATTCCTTAAAGTTGCACAATGTTATTTCATCAGGAAAAGTTAACTCTATTTCCTTAATCATTTTGGAATTTATCGCTTCAACAATTGAGGAAGTACTTCCTAATAACTCCCACCTAAACCTTTTCAAAAAGAGGTAAAGAAACTCTGGGAATAATCGCGAATTTTTTTTTTGCTTAAAATGTGCGATGGCTTCATTAGACAACATTTCTTCTGTTGAAATTGCTATACGCCCAATAGTCATTTTAAAGCTTAACAAAACCGTATTTTCTGGAATTATTGGAATGCTGAATCTTTCGACAGCTTCTTGTGTCAAATACTCCGAAACTTGGTCAATATAAATTCCACTTATTCCCATATCTCTAATCGAAACCCATTTGATATCTTTTGGGTTTGTTGAAAACCAAAGATGCTCTTGTCTTGGTGGTGTTCTGCCAATTCCAATATCAAAAATATCACCTAATGTCCCAACCGCCCAACTCTCCTCCGCTTCCTCCACAAACCACTGCCGGAACAGTGTTTCGGCTAATTGCTCAAGTGTTTTGTTTTGGCGGTGGAGTAAGTCTATTTTATCATCGAGGCTGCTGAGGATAGTTGCTATTTTGATTTGTTCTTCAGTGTTAGGGATAGAGACTTTTTCCGAATGAACATCATTTCTATTAATACCAGGGACTGCACTTTTATCACTGTATTTTGTAAAATCAAAAACCTTTAGTAGGTAGAAAATGAAAAGTGGATCATTCCCTTTGAAATCCTGAACATATAGAGTCGTATTTAACGGCCAATAATCATCCTTTGCAAAAAAAACTTGTCCAATAGTGCCGTATCGACCGGTAATAACACCAGGCGGTTTCTGCATGGGCTTGTTATGATAATCTGATACCCCTGACGAAGATATTACCGGAACAGTGCCAGCTTTTCGGACTGCATTTGGTAAATCATATCCTCTTTTAAGATTAATAATTTCGCCTAATTTATATTCCTTCCATTCACTCATTATTCTGCCTTTATTTTCTTGAAGTATATTTTTCTTTGCCGCGACGATATTTGCTGTTGTAGAAGATTTCAATCCTTTATAACCGAAATTTATTATGGTATATTCACCGGGGCAAATAAAATCAAATTTTTAAATGAGTCCAGCTCAATTGTCGCATCAGCGATGCGACAATCTGCTCAACAGGGAAAACTTCCGCAAACTGCATTTTATTTATATATTACTTGTTTTTACGCATTTATTTCGCTTCTTTGTATCAAGATATAGTTCCCGGAAGCCCATGAAAAAATCAAGCTCCCGGTTTTCGTTTTTTATAGCTGTTACTTTTTTTATGATCACATTTTGTGATGTTATACCGCTGTCGTTTTTTAAGGTCACAATTTGTGATCTTAAATTTAAACTATTCAATTCTGCACACTAATTTTCCTAAGGTTCTCTGTTATCCGTTTATTTAATTCTGCTTCTTCAGCAATTTGCTTTTCAAGTTCGGCTTTCAGCGCATTGAAGCGTTCAGAGAAATTGAAATCATCTTCATCATCGGGCAAGCCAACAAACCTGCCGGGCGTAACAACATAATTCAGGGCTTTCACCTCTTCGATAGAAACGCTTTTGCAAAAACCCTGTATGTCCTGATAATCGGTGGATTCGACAGGCTCAACCACCGAAGCCCGCCAGTTGTGGTAGGTGCTTGCTACCTTAGCAATATCTTCATCGGTAAACTCAAGGTTCTTTCGTGTTTTTAAAAAGCCAAGGTTGCGGGCATCAATAAAAAGTATTTCACGTTTGCGCTTTTGTTTGTTGCGACTTAAAAACCACAGGCAAGCCGGAATCTGCGTATTCAAAAATAATTTAGACGGCAAGTTTACGATACAATCGATCAGGTCGTTCTCAATAAGAGCCTTTCGTATTTCGCCTTCATTACTTGTCTTGGTGGTCAGAGAACCTTTCGCCAACACAAAGCCCGCCTGTCCATTAGGCGCAGTATGGTAAAGAAAATGTTGTATCCATGCGTAGTTCGCATTTCCTGCTGGCGGCACACCATAAACCCACCGGGCATCTTTTTGTAGGAGTTCACCACTCCAGTCGCTGTCGTTAAAGGGTGGGTTCGCAATGATATAATCGGCTTTCAGGTCTTTATGTGCATCATTCAGAAA
>CAZNRQ010000168.1:0-6568 GCA_964574845.1 uncultured Bacteroidales bacterium | reverse complement strand
TGGGTTCCTATAAACTTCGGTGCGGCGTATACATGGTCTGCCCCTCCTGTAAATCCTACTGCTGCAATGTGGGCAGGAGGAAAGGTAAATGTGGATTTAAGCTTAGATAATACGGTTTTAAACAGGATTCTGAGAGCAGACACACTGGATAGAGCCATACTTAATGTTGAGCTTACTAATGTAGGTTTTAACACTACATCACTTTCTACGGCAGATTTTACACTCATGAATGCACCTCCAGGGCTTACAATTTCTAGGGTCTTCGATATTACGCTGGCGGGCTGCAAGCTTCAGCTTCAATATGCTCCAGCAGGTGACGGTTCCCTTCTTAAAAATTATTACATGTATGTGCAAATCAGTCAGTCAAAAATGGATAATAATACGGCTATTGATACTACCACTATAAAACTCATGTCTTCACAACAGGTTTCTGCATTTTATGCTCATGCCATGGTTCTTAAAACCGACGGCAATGTATGGTCGTGGGGATACAATAATGCAGGACAATTGGGAGATAATACAACAACGGACAGAAATTTTGCAGCTCTGGTTTCGGGGATTTCCGGTGTAGCACAGATAGCAACAGGAGAACGTTGCAGCTTTGCCCTCAAAAAGGATGGGACAGTCTGGTCGTGGGGGTGGAATAATTTAAATCAGCTTGGATATACGGGAACGGGGCCAAAGGTTCCAACAATGATTGCCGGGCTTTCCAATATTGTTGCAATAGATTGCGAAAGATACTTTGGAGTAGCTTTAAAAAATGACGGAACTGTCTGGACATGGGGGGATCCTTCGGATAGTAAACTCGGTGTTTCCGGAGCTAATGGGCAGACGGCAGTTCAGGTACCCATAAGCGATGTAGTAGCAATATCGGCAGGAAGGACTCATGTTGTAGTAATGAAAAAGGACGGAAGCCTGTGGTCGTGGGGAAGTGGCTTTGAAGGACAGTTAGGTAGCGGTACTGGCTATGACACTTTATCACCTGTCAGAGTCAGGTACTGGACAAATGATATTATGTCATTTAAAGCTGATTCAACTGGCAACTCAAGATGGGGCTATAACAACAATGTTTATATTTTCAATAGAACCAATCAAATAATAAAATATGGAGATCATTGGAATCTTCCTAAAGCACCATATTCTGCCAATAATACAATTGCTTTTAGAAGCGATTTGTATGTTAATAAAGCTGGCTGGGCTGAGGATTATATGAGAAGCAGCCAACTTTCAGGGGAAATTGGGATAAGAGCCAACGGTAACATTGCAACGGGAGGAGCCAATGCAAGCAGCCAAGCAGCAAGAGGCGGTGATATGAATGTTCTTACGGATATAGATACCTCTGGCACAGGTGCGGATATTGCTGCAGGCCAAAATTTCAATTTGTATATGAAAACCGACGGAAGTGTATGGGCTTGCGGTTCAAATGCCAACGGAAGAACAGGTCTGAGCACAAGTGCAGGTAATACAACCACTTTTACGCAGGTAAAAGTGATTTCAGGTTCCTTTAACATTGCAGGTGGAGCTACACTTGTTAACACAAGAAATGCTACCTTGAATATCGTGTGCAGTATAAATACCGTAGATGTTCCAAATACTGTTGTTGAGGTTCAAAATCAGGGTGATGCAGGCTGGACAACTATTAACGGATTGGTATGGACGGGAAACTCAACTAGTACAACCTGGGATTTAGGAGCTTTAGATGGCACTAAGACGGTATTTGTTCGACTTACACATGCTAATTACGGTACTGTTACTTATTCCAGTACTACGGTATTGGATATGACGCCTCCAACAGCTACTTTAACACTTAATACCGGTTCGTCAGCTACCAATTCTTTGAATATTATGGTAAATGTTAACTATACAAGTGCATATCAGATTGCGGTTTCAAATGATGTAAATGGTCCATGGACATATGGGAGAGTGAATAACAGCAATTCTTCCGATGATACCGGTTTATATTCAGTTGCATGGTTATTGTTGGACGATTCTAACACGACAAAAACAGTATACATTAAACTTAAAGATATAATTGGAAATATACAGGGTCCAATAAGTCAGACTATTACATATGATATTACACCTCCTACGGTATCCATAACTATAGAGGGAGGGGCAACATATACTAACAGCATAACACCAGTTGTCAACATAAACTACGGTGATGCTACCATGATGCGTTTTTACCTTGGAAATAATGCCTATACTTCATGGGAAAATGTAGCTTCTTCTAAAACCGTTAATTTGAATGGTGGAAATGGTACCAAGACTGTCACCATGCAATTTATGGATGCTGCCGTAAACACCACTGGGTTTATTAGTTCAAGCATAATTCTTGATACAATTCCTCCAAGTGGCACTTTAACAATAAACAGCGGTGCAAATTCTACAAGTTCTCAAACTGTTTCATTAGGGATAGACTATGGTGATGCAACTCAAATGAATTTTTCAAACGATGGTACAACATGGGCAGGATGGAATCCAGTAGCTTCAACTGCTTCTTGGACATTAAGCGCAGGAGATGGCACAAAAACAGTATATATGAAACTTAAGGATGTAGCAGGGAATGTAAGTGATCCTATAACTGCATCAATTTTATATGATACAGTTGCACCAATTGGAAGTGTCACAATTAACACTGGCGCCTCAATTACGAATAACACAGTGGTAAGCCTTGCGGTAGCAAAAGATGATGCAGTACAAATGAGATTTTCCAATGATAATACCACGTGGTCAAACTGGGAAATAGCAGGAAACTCAAGAAGTTGGACTCTTTCATCCGGAGATGGTCTTAAAAGCATATATGTTGCACTTAAAGACAGTACCGGAAATATTGGAGTATACAGCTCTACAATAACACTTGACACAACTCCACCTACTGGAACTTTACAAATTAACGGAGGTTCTGCAAATACTGGCGTTATTGGTGTTACACTTGACATCACAAGCCTGGGAGCTCCACAAATGAGATTTTCAAATGATGCTATAACATGGAGCGGGTGGGAAGCCGTATCAGCAAATAAAGTCTGGAATCTCTCGGCAGGGTATGGCATAAAACCCGTATATATGCAGCTAAAAGATACTGCCGGAAACATTGCGCAATATAACAGCAGTATAACTTTTGAGGCGACAGGTGAATGGATATCTATAAATTCCGGAGCAAACTATACGAACGATACTAATGTAAATGTAACTATGAAATCAGAGCCAGGTATTTTACAATACGCCACCTCTTTTGATAATGCAACATGGAGTGGATATAATGACTTTGGTGGAGCAACTACTTTAACTGTGCCACTGAGTCTTACAGGTGGAGATGGAGTTAAAACTGTCTACGTTAAATTTAAATATGCAGGTGTAGAGAATGTTGTATCAAGCACTATAATTCTTGATATGTTAGCGCCTGTAGGAACAATTCAGATTAATAGCGGCAGTTCATATGCAAATGCTACAGAAGTAACATTGAACATAACAGGTGAAGCAGGTGCTCAAATGAGGTTTAAGAATGCCTCGGGAGCTTACTCTTCATGGGAAGCTTTGGCTGTGACCAAGGCATGGACAATTGCAAACACGGAAGGTTTAAGAACTATATATATGGACTTAAAAGATGCTGCAGGAAATATATCTACATACAATTCGTCAATTACCCTGGATACAACACCTCCCACTGGAACTGCTACTATTAACTCATCTGCAACATACTGCAATAGTGTAAATGTAACTCTTGCATTAACAAACACAGGAGCATCACAGATGAGATTTTCAAATGACGGAGTAAACTGGAGTACATGGGAAGCTGCAGCAGCAAGCAAGGCGTGGAGGCTTAATACTGTAAATGGAATTGATACAATAGCTATTGATGATGCTACAAAAGTTGTATATATAGAATTCAGGGATGCTGCTGCAAATATACTTGATATCAATAGTTCAATAATACTTGATAGAGTGGCACCTGTCGGAAGTGTTACAATTAACTCAGGTGATACATACTCAGTATCTGAAAATGTCACTTTGAGTATTAATGTAGGTGGCGCAGCACAAATGAGACTAAAGGCTGATGATGACTCATGGGGAAGCTGGATAGCCGCTGCATCAAGTACAGCTTTTACGCTGCCGTCCAATTCAGGAGATAGAATAGTGTATGTTGAACTAAAGGATGCAGCAGACAATGTTTCTCAATATAGTGATAGTATAAGGCTTGTCCTTACTGCAGCAGATGGTTCAGTTAGTGTTAATACCGGTGCAGCAATCACCACTTCTGCAACTGTTAACCTTGGGATTACATATAACCTGGCGGTTGTAAATATGAGGTTCTCAAATGACTTTATTACATGGAGTGCATGGGAACCTGTTGCTGCGACAAAGAACGGCTGGGTATTAGATAGCGCTACAGATGGTGTCAAGACTGTGTATATGCAGTTTGAGGATGTCTCGCACAACATATTTAGCGCAAATAGCAGTATAGTTTTAAACACTCAGGCATTTACTATTACAGGTAAAACGCCAGTAGCAGGAGCTGGCTCATATGTAAGAAATGCATCCCAGAATCTCACAGTGAACTTTAGCAAGGATATTATAAAGGGTGCGGGGAATGTGAATATTAGAAATAAAAGCAATAATGCCCTGGTAGAAACAGTTACTATAAATTCAAATGAGGTATATTTTAGGAATAAAATGACTGTTGGAGAAAGTAAGATAATTTTAACCGGGGACAGTTCTTATCAAGTATTTTTAAATGGAACGTCGCTAGGTACAGGAAATAACTATCTGCAATCAACTGATATACCACTAAATTTTGTAATCGGAGAAAACGTAATTGCAATAAAAGCAACTAAAACGGGAGGACCTGCTGTTCTTGCAGAACTTGTCAAACTTGGAACAAGGATAGGAAGCGCGGGAGGTGTGTCTTGGAAGGTAAACTCAAGTGAAGTGTCCGGGTGGAACGGAATTGGGTTTGATGATTCAGCATGGGTAAATTCTACGGACATTTGTGCGTATAATGCTGGAGTAAGGGCATATACAGTAACGGGAATGCCAGCAGACACATCAGCTCACTGGATTAGCGGAGGGGCACAAAATACCATATATTTCAGGTATAAATTCACAGTGGATAACCACATAACCATCGCCGCCGACAATAAATATGATTTATATCTAAATGGTAGTATTCTTGGCTCGGGAAGTAGTAAATCCGTGGCACAGACCTACTATTTTACGCCGATTTCAGGAAATAATATATTTGCGGTTAAAGCTACTAATACAGCTTTAGCAGCAGGACTTATAGCGGATGTGGTTGTAAATGGAACAAGAGTTAATAACTCGTGTACATCTGCTGCATCTCTAGCATCGGGAACCCCATGGAAAGTGTCATATAATGGGCTACCTGGTTGGAAAAACTATAGCTTTGACGATACCGCCTGGTCAGTAGCAACAGATTATGGTGATGTGACTTCTTTTGGACTTAATCCGACCAATATTCCAGGAGGCACACCTGCCCATTTCATATGGTCAGATCATAACCAATACGATGCAAACTCAGTTGCAAGCGGAAATACTCTTACAATAAATCGTATTGTACCTTTGGGTGATCTTACAGAGTACTATGTAACACTGGGTTCAGGGATTGTAACTGACACTGCAGGAACGCTCAACCCTGTTATTTCAGATGATTCGTGGTGGTTTAAATCGGATATAACTCCAGTAGCTATTACAGCGCTTACGCCCACGAACACGGAATCAAATGCAGATGAATTGGGGAATTTAAGGATTACTTTTAACCGAAATGTATCTTCAGTTGGTGGAAAAACAATTATTATAAGAAAAATGTCTGATAATAGTATATTTGAGACCATTAATGCAAATGACGTCACAAAAGTAGTAATTGTGGCAAATCAAGCAACTATTACTCCAACAGTCAGCTTCTCAGTGGGGAGCACATACTTTGTGGAAATTCAGTCAGGGGCTTTTACTTCCGCAGACACGCAATATGACTTTACAGGGTTCTCCGGCAATTCAACGTGGAGCTTTACAGCAGTAAAACACCTAATTTGCGTTAACGATTCTGCTTCAGTTCAGGATAATTCAAATATAATCATTGATGTTTTTGCCAATGATAGAGATATAGCAGCTCACGCCATGTCATTGGTTAGTGTTAGCAGTTCTTCCCATGGAACAACCGAAATTATTGGAAATAGAGTCAAATATACGCCGAACTTATATTATCAAGGAAGCGACAGTTTTACATATAATGTGAGCGACGGGCAAGGAAATAGCGCATCAGCAACCGTGAATCTTACGGTCAGTCAATCTGATGCAAGTGCAGTAGCGCTTGATAAAGCCGCGTTAGTAGCCTCATCAATATTAAACGCAAACAGTGCGTTAAATAACATAAAGACGAATCTTACAGTGCCGGCAGCAGGTGCAAACGGAACTACGATAACATGGAGCTCTAGTGATGTAGCTGTTGTAGCAAATAACGGAACTGTAACAAGGCCGGCAGGGGGCGATTCTGCCGTTAATCTTACTGCGACAATTACGAAAAATGCTGCAAGTGATACAAAGGCATTTG
>CAZNRQ010000167.1:0-6590 GCA_964574845.1 uncultured Bacteroidales bacterium | reverse complement strand
AAGCACATATACGTGATAAGAAATGTCCGGCTCTTGCTTGTAAACAATTGCTGACTTATACGATTGATGCTGAAAAATGTACCGGATGTATGGTTTGCGGTAAAAAATGCCCGGTCAGTGCCATTGATGGTGAGAAGAAACAGGTGCATTTCATCAGGGAAGCCGATTGTATCAAATGTGGTGACTGCTATAGTCGCTGTAAATTTGATGCTATTATTCTTTCGTAATAGAATAAGGTGCAGATCTCGAATGAGTTTATTAATTAACAAAATTGAATTTGAATTAGAAAAACTAATTATATGAGCGAACAACTAAATGTAATATTAAATGGCAAAAACATAACCGGAACTAAGGGCGAATCGGTGTTAAACATTGCGGCAAGATACAATGTAGAGATACCTACCTTATGTAATGATCCGCGACTCGAGCCATATACATCCTGTTATTTGTGTGTTGTTGAAGTTGAAGGTATGCGTGGTTTGCAGCCTGCCTGTTCGACGAGGATAGCGGAAGGAATGAAGATAGAAACAGACAATAAAAAGATACGCGATGCCCGCAAAGCAGCGCTCGACCTGATGTTGAGCAACCACTATGCTGATTGTATGGGACCATGCAAGCAAACATGTCCTGCCGGTGTTGATGTTCAGGGATACATATCTTATATTGAGAAGGGAATGTATAACGAGGCAGTGGCATTGATCAAGGAAACCAATCCTTTGCCGGCTATTTGCGGTAGGGTTTGCGTACGTCCGTGCGAGGTAGCTTGCAGAAGAAATCTGCTCGATGAAGGCGCTGCTGTGGGAATTGATTATCTGAAAAGATTTGCCTCTGATATTGATCTGGAATCAGCCAATAAATATAAACCAACCTTAAAACCTAAAACAGGCAAAAAGGTTGCAGTGATTGGAGCCGGTCCGGGAGGTCTCTCGGCAGCATTCTTCCTGCAAAAAGAAGGCCATCAGGCTGATATTTTCGAAGCCAGTCCTAAATCAGGCGGATGGTTACGTTATGGTATTCCTGAATACAGGCTTCCCAATGATCTGCTTCAGAAAGAAGTGGACAATATCACCGAAATGGGTGTTAATATTTATTATAACCAGAAACTGGGTGACAATGTTAGCTACAAAGATCTACAGTCGAAATATGATGCGGTCATTCTGGGTATAGGTTGCCAGAAAGGTACTTCCATAGGTTGCGAGGGCGACGATGCCGAAAATGTGATTTCCGGTATTGATTTTCTGAAAGCCATGGAACTTTCTGGTGAGAAATATGATTATACAGGAAAGACGGTTGCCGTGATTGGTGGTGGTAATACTGCCATGGACTGCTGCAGAACCTCTATTCGTTGTGGCGCTGAAAAGGTGTATGTGATTTATCGTCGTACAGAAAAGGAAATGCCCGCCAACCCCATCGAAATTCATGAATCGAAACTGGAGGGCGTAGAATACATGTTCCTCACAGCTCCGGTAAAAGTGAATAAAGATGCAAATGGTAAATTGAAATCATTGACCTGTATCAAAATGGGTCTCGGTGAACCTGACGCTTCCGGCAGAAGAAGACCTGTTCCTATTGAAGGTTCCGAAGTGGATGTGGTTATGGATATCGCTTTGGCGGCTATCGGACAGAAAACCAATGCCGATATGCTTACCGACCTGAACAGTAATATTGAAGGTGGAGAAGTGAAAACCAATAAATGGGGCGATCTGGATGCAAATCCCGATACCTTGCAAACCGGAGTTAAGAATGTTTTTGCCTGCGGTGATGCCGTTACAGGCGCTGCCACTTTAATACAGGCAGTGGCTCAAGGTAAGGTGGCTGCCTATAGCTGTCATCAGTATCTTTCCGGGTTACCGATAGAGCCTTTGAAAAAGGAATTCTTAAGCAAAAGGGATAATTTTAAAACTCAGATCAAAGAAGATTATTTGAATAAATATCAGAAGCTTTACAGGCACGAAATGCCTACCCTGGCTCCTGATAATCGCAAGAACTTCCTGGAAGTGGAACTGGGATACGAAAATGCAGATGTGGCGCATAAAGAAACCGAACGTTGTCTGGAATGCGGCTGTGCTGAGTATTTTACCTGCGATCTGAAGAAATATTCTACTGAATATAATGCCGATCAAACAAAATTTGCCGGAGGCTTCCAGGAATATCAGGTGGACTTCAGGCATCCCTACATTGAAATTGACAACAACAAATGTATACTTTGCTCGCGTTGCGTTAGAATCTGTCGCGATGTGGTAGGTGCCAATGCTCTGGGATTGGTTAACCGTGGGTTCAAGACCTATGTGGCTCCCAGTATGGGTGATTGTTTGCAGGATACCAATTGCGAATCATGCGGGATATGTATTTCCACTTGTCCAACAGGTGCCATCACTGAGAACTTCTACTTCAAACCGGGTCCTGTTAAAACCGATACTATGGTTACTGTTTGTAATTATTGTTCGATAGGATGCGAGATCACACTGAATCATAAGAACGGTTTTGTGATGAAGGTCACCGGAAGCGGTGGGGTTGTGAATAGTGACACCAGTATTTGTCGTTTCCCTAAATTCGGTTATTCTTATCTGAATGATAAAAGCCGTGTGTTAAAACCAATGCTGAAAGAGGATGGGAAGTTCAGGGAAATAAGTTATGCTGAGGCTTTTGATCTGATACAGAAAAAAGCAAAAGGCGTTTCGGCTGCTGAAAATGCAGTGTTTGCCGGTGCTCGTCTGACCAACGAAGAAATGTACCTGATAAGAAAGCTTGCTGTAAAAGGTCTGAAGACTGATCATATTGGCAGTTTCCATTATCTGAACAGGGGAGAGGCTTACATTGATAATTGCATAGCTAATGTCCCTTTCGCTGATTTTGATAAGGTAGAAAAGTTCTGGTTGCTGGGTTCGGAGATCAATAAAGACAATGCTGTGGCTGGTTTTATGATCAATCATAGTGGCGCTGCAGTTGATCTGATTACCGAAAAAGAAGACAGTGCTATGAAACATAAGGTGGGCAAAACTGTCGAGGTGAAAGATTATTACTATTTCATAAAGGCAGTGAATCATTATTTGCTTGCAAATGGAAAACAAAACCAGTTGTTCATTAACGACAATTGTGAGAAGTTTGAAGAATATAAACTCAGTTTGTTGAATGAAGACTACAATGATCTGTTAAGCAATGGGGCTCGTTGCGAGGCAATCGTCGTTGAATTTGCCGAGGCTTTCAACGATCAAAACAATGCTGTGTTGGTTTATTCGGAGAAAGAAGTCTGCCAGCAAACCATTTATGAACTCAGGAATCTTGCTTTAATTACCGGTAAACTGGGTAAAACTGCCATGGGATTGGTTGCTTTGAAAGAAAAGAACAATGCTCAGGGATTGGCCGATATGGGTATTCATCCTAACTTCGGCATAGGCGGTGCGGCTTTGGCCGGCAAAAATGGAAACCTGATGATGGGCCTGGAGAATAAGATGCTTAAAAACATGTTTGTGTTTGGTGAAGATCCTATAGGCTGCGCAAAGGATAAGGCAAAAGTGACAGGTTGGTTTACTAATGCTGGTTTTGTGGTGGTTCAGGATTATTTCATGAGCGAAACGGCAGAGGCTGCCGATATTGTCTTACCGGCTTCCTTGCCTTTTGAGATAGGTGGAACCTTCTCAAATACACAGCGCTTTATTCAGAAGTTCGAATCTTATAACAGTGGCAAGGCAGCTCCTGAAAAGAACTCATATCAGCAGTTGAGCGAAATTTTGGGACGTTTTAATGAGACTGCCTCAGCAGATCCTTCGGATATCATGAATGAGATCATTCCTCAACTTCCTCAGCCTACGACGGTATCGTATGGTTTTGTATCAACAAAGGCGGTAAGTACAGGAAAATTGTTTAACTTTGGATGTGACAATGTCGCGAAACGCGTTGTGGATGAGTTTTCAGAAAAATTTTAAATTTTAAAAAACAATAATATGGACAAATTTAAGTCGGTAGAAGAGATACTGGATTTTGCAATAAATTCGGAGCAGGAAGCTGTTGAGTTCTATTCAGGATTGGCAGATAATGCCAAGAACAATGAAATGAAAGTTGTTTTCAATGAGTTTGCACGTGAGGAAATGAAACATAAAGCCCGTTTACTGAATATAAAGGAAACCGGTATTATGGAATCAGTTACAGAAAAAGTTATTGACCTGAAGGTGTCTGATTATGTGGTTTCGGTGGCAGCTACCCCTGATATGCCTTACTCGGATGCTTTGATTGTAGCCATGAAGAAAGAAAAAGCTGCGTTTAAACTTTATATGGCCCTGTCTAATCGTGCTGATAACCAGGAAGTGAAAGATCTTTTCTATTCATTAGCCATAGAAGAATCCAAACATAAACTCAGGTTCGAGCTCGAATATGATGAGTTCGTTTTGAGGGAGAATTAAGAGATTATTCTCCAATAATCTTTATTAAAACTCTTTTACGGCGACGACCATCGAATTCGCCGTAAAAGATGGCTTCCCATGGACCAAGATCCAATTGACCATTGGTTATGGCAACCACTACTTCGCGACCCATAATCTGTCGTTTCAGGTGGGCATCGCCATTGTCTTCGCCCACATTGTGATGGTAGCCATCGCGGCTATAGGGTGCCAGCTTTTCCAGCCATTCCAGATAGTCCTTATGTAAACCAGATTCATTATCATTTATGAAAATACTGGCCGTAATATGCATGGCATTCACCAGGCAAAGTCCTTCTTGTATGCCGCTTTCGCGTATAGCCTTTTGTACATCATTTGTAATGTGAATAAACTGGTATCGTTTTTCGGTATTGAACCATAGTTCTTTGCGGAAGCTTTTCATAGTTTGAGATTTGTTAAATGCAAAATTAAATAAAAGATAAGAGTCGAAGATAAGAGGATACGACCAAGGATTTATACATTAGAACCCAAAATCATACCTGTAATCATGGGTATTAGCCAAATGATCCACACTATAATACTGAATTTGTGAAATTTCACTATCAACTTTTCGTCTTTCCTGATGATAACTACACTAGCCCAAACGGCATGGAACAACATCAAAAGAATGGCTGCCAATCCGGTCATCCCATGGAAATTAAATTGAATAAGCGAACCTACCATTTTTCCCATAGCACCGGTACCTATGGTGTCGCAAATCAATCCCAACCAGAAAACAAAAACATGCCAAACTTTAAGGCGTTTCTGAATCTTTTCTGCCCAAACACCTAAGGTATAAATGAGGCAGGCTGCAAAAATAAAGGCAATAGCGATGATTAACATAGTGTCTGGTTTTTTGGGGAATTCTTATTTTGTATGGTAATTGACCTTGCGAAGATAATTATTTTCAAAAATTTTACAGAAGTCCTATTTGCGAAACATAAATTTTCAGTTTAATGGCATAAAAATTCAATCATGGCAAGATAGATTTCTTTTGGTGGGAGAAAATTAATAAAAATGGAATTTTACCTGAGTCATTTTCTTGTTGAAAGGATGATATCCCAAATTTCTTATTGAAAGTTATCTTTTGGTTATTTCTTACAAGCAATGCATCATCTCTTACAAGCAATGCATCATCTCTTACAAGAAATGAAACGTCTCTTACAAGAAATGATCTATCTCTAACAAGAGATGACACGTCTCTAACAAGAGATGAAACGTTTCTAACAAGAGATGACACGTCTCTGCCAAGAAATGAATCATCTCTGATAAGAAATGAAACATCTCTGACAAGAAATGAATCATCTCTGATAAGAAATGAAACATCTCTGACAAGAAATGAAAAAAAACGACTAATCAATACGGAAAATCAGTTGGTTAACAAGAATGTATCGATATTAGAAAAGTTGTCATTCAATCATTTTAGGCACTTCCCAACTCGAAGAAGCATTAAAAATACTTCTTCTTAAACCAAAACGCCACATTCACCAAAGCTATCATAACAGGAACTTCCACCAACGGTCCTATCACTGCTGCAAAAGCTTCGCCTGAGTTCATTCCGAAAATAGCAATAGCCACCGCAATGGCCAGTTCGAAATTGTTGCTGGCGGCTGTAAAGGATAAGGTGACGGATTGTCCGTAAGTAGCCCCTATCTTTTTGCTCATCCAGAAGGAAGAGAAGAACATAATCACAAAGTAGATGAGCAGAGGAATGGCAATCAGAACTACGTCCAAAGGAATCTTAACAATATATTCGCCCTTGAGCGAAAACATCACAATGATGGTAAACAACAAGGCAATGAGCGTCAGCGGACTGATTTTAGGGATAAACTTAGTGTGATACCATTCTTTGCTCTTCACGCGTATCATCACAAAACGCGTAAGGAAACCCGCGATAAACGGAATGCCCAAATAAATGAAAACACTTTTGGCGATCTGCCCAATCGTAATTTTTTCCACAAGATCGTTGGTCGGTATTCCGAACCATCCGGGCAATACAGCTATAAAAAAGTAAGCATACACCGAAAAGAACAACACCTGGAAGATGCTATTGAAGGCCACCAAGCCTGCCGCATATTGAGTGTCGCCTTTGGCCAGATCGTTCCATACGATTACCATAGCGATGCAGCGGGCCAGACCTATCATGATGATTCCATACATGTAGGGGAGGTTGGC
>CAZNRQ010000166.1:0-6613 GCA_964574845.1 uncultured Bacteroidales bacterium | reverse complement strand
GTTGTAATCAGTACCCCAAATTTAGTCAAGAAATAGGCTATTTTCTTTGAATCACGAGCAAACATTTATAATATTTTCCATTAATACCATAAAAATATTTCATGAGCTGATGTATCAGTCCTATTTCTGGTTAAAAAACAGTTAGATTTAGGTAAGAAATCAGTAAAAACGGGGTAAAACCGGTAAAATTTAGGTGAAATTAGGTTAGATTTGAGTGAGCGAACTGAATTTCCAGTTTAAAATTGATCAAAATGGGGTGGGATTTTTATTTCTGCCGCATTTATGTCCGATCTTTATAAATGGAATTGCAGTTTAATTCTCATCTTGCGCTCAGTTTAGTTTAATGATTAGCTGATTGCACTTACAAAAGCTGAAAGTTGAATAAATGTCCGATTATGCCTTTACATCAGCATGAGTTTGAATGAATATTTGTAATGTAAACACAGTTTATTATGGCACGCAGCAAGACTCCTCATGATATTCGAATGGATATTCTCCAGAAAAGTATTGATTATATCGAGAGCCAGTTGAAAGTTGGCGGAAACCTGTCGGTTAAACAAATCGCGGATAATGCATGCACGGTAGAACGGAATTTATTGCGGAGATTCAGATCTGATAAACATGAAAGTGTTTCGGGGTTTGTGACAAGATTGAAGGTTGAAAAGGCACAACGCCTGATTGCATACACGCTGAAAGATCCTGAATTGATATATGAAGATGCCGGATTTCGCGATTATGAGTCTTTTGAAAGGGCTTATTGCAGTTTAAAGGAGGGGAATCCGCATGAATACTTAGCGGAGATCAAAATAGTAAGAAAAAATTGCAGGGAATCATCGCATAACGGTGAAGATATTATTCTTGAAGATATTAAAATGGTGGCTGTCCGCGATTCTGGAGATTACAATGGCAGTAAACCTGAAGTGGCCTGGGGAAAACTTAATTTGATCATCCGTAATAATAACTGGAATTTAGAAAATGCAGCTTATTATGGAGTCTTGTACGATGATACTGTTATCACAAAAAAAGATTATTGCAGGTACGATGCCTGTATTTTGCTGAATACCAAAGTAAATATTGGAAAGAACTTGCGCGAAATCAATTTGCCCGGAGGGCGATATCAGAGGTTCCGGCATAACGGTCCGTACAGTGAGTTGGAGGCTGTTTATTCAAATATTTACGATGGATGGGATGAACATACGCTTTTTGATCTTGGTGAGCGGCCAATCATTGAAAAGTACTTGAATGCCCCTCAGGATATAGCATCCACAGAGTTGTTGACTGAAATTTATATTCCTGTACATGATAAAACAATATTGTAATGGAAAATATTAGACGGAGGATCATTGAGTATCACAGGCAATTTGATACGATAAAGGCGGCAGGGGAGATGCCAACAGATGAAATATTCAATCTGGAGGATGAAATTCTCTCACATTTTGGCCTTGGGTCAGGGAGTATGTACTTATATCAAAGTACGCTGCAATTGAAAATAGCAGAGTTGAAAGAAATGCCTGATGAAATAGTCGCAAATACAATTATAGAATACTTATCAGCTTTGAAAGGGCAAGACGATGGAGCGATTATCTTTCAAGGTTTTGAAATATACGAGATAGTGTTTAGCAAAAATTCCTTTTTTACATTTAATATTACTCATTCAGAAAGTTTAATAACCGCGAATGATGATGTTGTAGATGAAGAGCTACATAGCGTATTACTGATGGATGATTTCGGGATGGTAAAGAAGTTGTTGAAAAACGCTGGTGCAAAAGGTTTTTATGTGATTGATAAAATTCAACAACATTTAAATTCTAATTATGACCAGGCGCCATTTGTGATCAATGTCGAACGTGATTTCGGTCAAACATTGTCGGTCAATAACATTCTTGTGAAAGCCGAAAGAGAAAACAATGTTAACGAGCAATCCAACACAATCGCGGAGTTCAGAGTTATTTCAATTCATCCAAAATCTGAGAAGCTGGAAAATGCCTTTGAAGCGATAGATAGGCGAATTTCAGAAGAAGTGCTGAATGATAAACTTGGCAAGTGCCATGAAACACTGGTACAGTCCTATATGCTTTTTCTGCAATTCCAGGAAATGGGATTTGTGGATATCGAATGCAGGGCAAGGGCTGGCCTCTCAGATAATCTGCTTTTTCAAATGGCATTTCTATTGTACAAGATGCGGCACATTGAGATAAGTACTGATTTTATTACTCTTCATGAGTATGTGTTCGAAAAAAAGGATTTCGATCTTTTGGAAACAAACTTTATCCGGATACTAACCGGCTTCAAGGAATCATGGTTCCAGATAGAATCTAATCATTTTGACAAGAGATACTTTATCAGTGGCGTTCACACTTATTTGGCGCGGAATAACTATTTTATTCCAGTTGAAATAATTGATAAAACAATTGATTTACTGTTTGAATACCTACGGGAGAAGCATCTTTGGTGGAACGATTAAATCTATATTTTATGGATAATGAAAAGAACTTGTTGAATTTTATATCGAATTTGCCTATGGTAGATGGTCGGATAATATGGGATATCCCCATTGAAGTGGATGACGAATGTGCATTTAGAGCGTTAAGGACAGTCTTATATGCGGAACCCAAGATTAATCCACCAAGGAAAAGGATAAAAAAGTTAAAACGATAAGGAGAAATTTTAATGGAAGATATCTATGACGCTTGTAAAAATTTAATGAAGGTCAATGAAATTAGCCAAGTGACCGCAGAGATACTAATTAGTATTGGAATCGAAACGCTCAATGACCTTGCGAATGCAGATCCCGATGTGCTGTTCGAAAAAATTTCTAAATTAAAAAATGAGGGGATAATTAAAAGCGGAAATTCAATAGAATATATTAGGAAATGGATAGAAAATGCGAAGTTGCCTCACCTGCAGTATTCAATTGCCAACACCCGGTATGATGATCTTAAGGCCCGGTCATTCAATGAAGCGATACGCATTATATTGTACTATCATCTCGTAATTGAAAACAATCCTGAAATTATTCCTGGTCTGATATCTTTTGAGGTTAAAGAAGAAATGAAATCATGTTTCAAGAAGTCTTTCACTAATATGAAAATGGTACGAAAAAATAATGCTATCTGTCGAAATTGGGAAAGAAACAATGTTGAGATAATATATGAATTGAAAAAAATGCACTCGGTTTATTTTGAGGAACTGTTTCCGATTGAAAAGTTCAGATTAAAATATGGAAAGGATGAGGACATAAGGAGATGTCATTATTGCACGATATCGGAGTCGCAGATAAAACATTTGATAGAGCATGGCGAAATCATTACAAAGCGGATATACAGCAGGGGACGGACGATGGAGGTTGACCGTACAGATCCCAACGGAAAATATGAACAATTGAATACAGAACTATGCTGCTATTGGTGCAACAATGCAAAAACTGATGAATTCAATGAGGATGAATTCCGGCCAGTTGGTGAGGCAATAAAGAAGATTTGGGAAAATAGATTGAAATTAATAACTGACAATCATGATAACTGACCAAAAAACAAACAAACTGTACCTGTCGGACAAGCTCTCTAAAACCTATCCCGGTTTTTATTCAAATTTTGTCAAAGCGTTAGATGCTGCGAATATCTACCCCGAGGTACTCGTTGGCACAAAAGATATTTGGGCAAGAGATTACATGCCGGTACAGGTAAATGAAAATGATTATGTGGGATTCAAATATGATCCGACATACCTCCGATTTGAAAAATATAAGAATAAAAAGACTGATGGACTTGCTGTCTTTCCTCTTAAGCAGATTAAACCTGAAAGAACTGAAATAATTTTGGATGGCGGCAATGTAATCGCCGGGAATGACTGGGCAATCCTTACAGCACGAATATTCAGTGAGAATCCTGATATAGCTCCGGAATCAATGATTGAAATTATATGCAAGTTGCTTCAAGTAAAAAGAATTATTATTATTCCTGTGGCGCCCTATGATTTTACCGGACATGCCGATGGTGCTGTAAGATTTTATAAGGAAGATACGGTTCTGATAAATGACTATTCAAAAACAGAGAACAAGAAATATAGAGAATATGACTTGCATCTTAGAATGGCATTACATAATGCGGGGCTAAAATATCTGACAGTCCCGTGCTTACCGGATATAAACAAAAATAATACAAGCGCCTACGGGTTTTATATTAACTACTTACGAATTGGGAATACGATATTGCTGCCAACTTTTGAAAATGATGTTGAAGACGATTATGCCGTAGCGCGATTCAAAGAGCTGTTTGGGAATTTGGTATTTCCTGTTAAATCAAATGAAATTGCAGCTCAAGGCGGTGTTTTGAATTGTATAAGCTGGACATGTAAGCAATAATTTGGGACAAAGATATATAACTCGGAAAGTTTCAATCCACCACTGTGGACCAAATTGGAGGTGCCGGACGTATTGACCAGGTTCTGCTGAAATAATTTGACAGCCATTTAATAATAGTAATGATCAAATTAGGGCCGTCATTATAAAACGGTGTATACTGATCAACTTGAGCGGCGCGTCCTATTACTTTAAGTTAAAGTTCTTTTTCAGTTGCTCCAATAATCCAGCAGGATCAGCAATACCAACACCCATTTCTTTAAAAATTGCCTTATCAGGCAAATCATTTGTAATTGCGTTTACAAATTCCTGTATATGGTTTTTAATGGTTTCGGGCAAATCAAAAACACTTTCCGATTTAAGCATTAGCACTAAGCGAAACACATCGGCTTTATGTTTACGCAAGTGTTTTGAATCTTCATTCTTTCCCTGTGCAATTCTTTCAGCAATTTCCAGGCAGGCTTTAGCTTTCAGGCATATCAGGGCTTCTGTATTTGCTAAGTGTAATCCGTTTCCAATTGTGCTATGCTCTATCATGTAATTGTAATAATCATTGCTCAGCAAAATAGCAGACAGGCTGGAGAGATTGTCATCCACAGGTATAGGTGTAAGGTGTGCGCCTTCTTCAAGAATAATCACATCGGGTCTGCGAGAGAATAATTCAATCTGCATCGGAAACTCCTTATCTCCCGGTTTAATAAAGCGATAATATTTCCGTTCTTCGCCACCAACCTCCCGGCGCTCATAATTTGCTGTCTTTATAAATTCCCAGAAGCGTTTTACAAAGTCCGGATTTAGCGCTTCCACAATCAGGATAATATCAATATCCTTTGTAGCACGGGGTATTAACTCGGCATCGCTAATTATTATATCACAAGCAGTGCCGCCAATTATCACATAATTGTCGGAGAAATCCTTAAAGTATTCCCTGAATTTTTCTATTCCTCTTACCATATGTTATTTTCAATTATTTTTTCCAATGCCATTTCTGTTCTTTCATCCGGTATGTCTTTTAATGTTAGATATAATGACAGGGGATCAACTACCGGCTTATCATTCGGCACATCTCTTACTAATGCAAGAGGATCGTATTTCCAAACCTCCAGGCAGATATTGCCTTCATATTTATTCAGATTGACAAAAGCGCCATCTCGTTGCAATGTGTAAAACAGTTTTTTTTCTATCGCCCTGAAATGTTGCTTGCTTGGATTCATGTCAGAATATTCGGGAAGAGCTGAAGTGTTACAAAGAAGTAAAAATGGATTTCCGACTATCTGATCCACATAGACAGTTTTTATTATGGGGTTCAAGAAAAGTTTACGATGTTCAAGATCGTTCCACATTTCGGAAATGCCAAGATTAAATCGTAAGTATTTTTCTTTTTCTCCGACAATAGTGCAAATCTCATGATTCAATAAGTTTTCCGCAGCATAAGTTATCGCCATCTGAGTGTAGTTTAGTTTTAGTGCCAGTTCTTTAAAAGACATTTCCTCAATTCTGAGATTATCGCGCCGGTGTATAATTCTGTATAAGACAATAAACTGGGCGGATGGAAGCAGGGTTTCCTTTTTTGCAGCATTTTTGTTCATGCTAAAGTCTTCCCTCAGATCAATAAGGAAATCTGGAAGAAAAAGCTGTTTGCCCGGGACGATAAAGTTTATTCCCTTCTCCACCAGACGCCTTCTGTTCAAATATGTCATTTCGCTTGCTAACAGCACCACTTTTTTATTAAAAGCCTCCCTGATAATCTTAAAATGTATTTCCGTTTGCATAATACTGAACTCTTCAGGGTTGGGCTTTTCAACCAGTATAAAAGACTGGTTTAGCAAGGTCACTTCCATAAGGTTGTAGATCTTTCCGATAAAGTATGGCATCATTCCGAGTTCATCCCTTTTTATAGGCTTGTATTGGAGTTCTACGCCCAGTATCTCCAAAATGTATTTTTGCAATAGCTTCATATTTATCTCATGATAAAGTTAAAACTGTATGATAAAGTCAATCACTTTATTGTGCAAATATAGCTTTATTATACTGATTATCATTTATAAAAGTTTCAAAATGTTTATTATTATCAAAATCTTTATTTTCATTACTTCTTATATAACCAGGTTGGTTGGTACGTAAATTAGTACTACCAATTGTAAAATCATTCGTATTTGTATGATTGGGATATTCGGCGCGTCCGTATTAGTTTCAAATGGTGGTCAAAATAAAACGGCGTAGACTGATCAACTTGAGCGGCGCGTCCAATAC
>CAZNRQ010000165.1:0-6657 GCA_964574845.1 uncultured Bacteroidales bacterium | reverse complement strand
ACAAAATACTTAAGAATTACGGCCCCCTTGGTCAATACTACAAACAGGGTCATGGTTACTTTTTCTTCCCCAAGTTGGAAGGAAGAATCTCTAACAAAATGATGTTTCGCGGCAAAGAGCATCTTTGCTGGAGTTTAAATAATTATATCGGACTGGCCGATCATCCCGAAGTACGTAAGACAGATGCTGAAGCAGCCGCACAATGGGGATTCGGAAGTCCTATGGGAGCCCGCATGATGTCAGGACAAACCGATTATCATGAACAATTGGAACGCGATTTGGCTTCTTTTGTAAAGAAAGAATCAGCTTATTTGCTCAATTTCGGTTATCCGGGCATGGTTTCAATTATCGATGCATTGGTTGATCGTCACGATGCAATCGTTTACGATTCCGAGGCTCATGCCTGCATTATCGACGGATTGCGCATGACACTGGCGAAACGCTTTGTGTATCCTCACAGCAATATGGAAGCTCTGGAAAAGAATCTGGAAAGAGCCACCAAACTGGTTGAGAAAACCGGCGGGAGCATTTTGGTAATCACCGAAGGTGTTTACGGAATGGTAGGCGATATTGCTAAATTGGATCAGATCGTGGCCATGAAAAAGAAATTCCAGTTCCGTTTACTGGTCGACGATGCACACGGATTCGGAACCATGGGACCCACCGGCGCAGGAACAGACGAACATTTGGGAGTGCAGGACGGTGTAGACCTTTATTTTGCTACATTCGCTAAAGCTATGGCCATGATAGGTGGATTTGTTGCTTCCAAAAAAGAAGTGATCGACTATCTTCATTACAATATGCGTTCGCAGGTATACGCCAAATCAATGCCTATGCCTTTGGTGATAGGTGCTATGAAGCGTTTGGAATTGCTCAAGAACAGCCCCGAATTGCGCGAAAAACTCTGGACCATAGTTCATGCTTTGCGCGATGGATTGCGTGCGGTTGGTTTCGACATGGGCGTTGCCGAATCACCTGTAACCCCAGTTTTCCTGAAAGGTTCGCTTCCGGAAACCACTCAATTGATTCACGATCTACGCGAAAATTACAGGATATTCTGTAATGTGGTAATTTACCCTGTAGTTCCCAAGGGTGTAATCATGATTCGTCTTATTCCTACTGCCACACACACTATGGAAGATGTAAAATACACCATCGATTGTTTTTCGCAGGTTGCTGAAAAACTTAAGAACGGAAGCTACTCGACTACTGAATATGCTGATATCAGCGAGAAGTAATTCGCTTTCCATATTACTGAAAACGCCCCGTTTACTAATAAACGGGGCGTTTTTTTTACCAATAGAAAGTCTACAGAAAAATAGCTCCAAGTTCTTCCATGTCAGCAATTACCTTGTCAGCTAAAAGATACTTCCCTTCAGATTGCTTCTCATCAAACAAAACAGTAAACATTCCGCTTTGCTTTGCTCCTATGATGTCTTTTTCGTAAAGATTGCCAATCATAGCGCATTGTTCAGGCAATAGGCCAATTTGTTCACAGATAGTCTTAAAAAACCTGACATCAGGCTTTTCGAATTTCAGATCTTTCGAAGAGAAATAATATTGAAAATACTGCCCGGCTCCTACCCTCTCTAGTGCTTTTATCATGGCCTGTGTATCTGATTGTCCGGCATTGGTTGCAATCACCATAACAAACTTATCGTGCAATTGCTTCAGGGCTTTTTCTGCCCCGGGAATCCACTCCACATGATCCCACAGAACCATGGGACCTTCCTTTTCCGGAAAATCCCGCATAATGGTATCGCCCCAATCGAATATCAATGCCTGTATCATTTTTATTGAGTTTATTGAGTCATCCGGCAAAACAACAATTTAGCAATTCAACCATTTAGAAATTCAACCATTTAGCCATTCTTTCTTTTACTATTTGCAATCCCCGATTCGTTTCACACTGGCCTAGCCCATCCAATTAAATACATCCTTATAAACTTCCTTACGGTTGATCTCATTAACCATCTCGTGACGACCTTCGGAGTAAATATTAAGTGAAAGATCAGTAAAACCTTTGTTCTTCAAAAAAGCATACATAGCTTTGGGACCTTTCGAAAAATTGCCCACAGGATCCATAGATCCTGAAAAGATAAGTACAGGAAACTTTCTATCTACTATTGAGTAAAGCCTGGATTGGTGAACGAATTTCAGCAATCGGAATAACTCTCTAAAGAAGGAGGAAGTACAAACAAAGCCACAATAAGGATCGGCAGTATATTTAACACAGACATGATTATCGCGGCTCAACCAATCAAAAGGTGTCTTCACAGGCTCGAACTTCTTGTTGAAAGCCCCGAATGATAATGAATCCAGTAAACTGCTGCGATTCTTCAATCCTTTAAAAGCACATTGCAGTTTGGCAACCAACAGACCAAAGATCAACAACAAGGAAGGATGCCAGGCAGTACCCGAAATGATGAGGGCATCGATGGTTTTAGAATATATCTCCAGATATGCACGGCCATAAAATGATCCCATGCTGTGTCCCATCAATATTAGTTTTGTATCCGGGAATTTATTTCTGATATACTGATTCACCATGTGCATGTCACTTAGCACAGACTTCCAGCTATTGGTATTGGCAATAAATCCTGTTTCAATTGTATTGCCGGCAGTTTTGCCATGCCCGCGATGATCATTTGCCACAACCGCGTAACCACAAGCTGTCAAATACTTCGCCAGGTCGAGATAACGTCCGGCATGCTCAGCCATTCCGTGAGCGATCTGCAATACTCCTTTGACTTTAATGCCATCATCGGGCAACCATGCATACACAAACACCTTGGTGTTGTCATCAGATACGAGTGTAAATTCTTCTGCAATCATATTTTTAAGTATTCATAAATCCTGAAAGAAGGAAAATTTGAGCTACAATGTATGTCAGCATGATATAAATTCCTGCATAACGAATGGGCTTCCTGAAATTGTCTAATGCCAATATGGTATCTGAGACAATGAACAGTAAGGAACCTATATACTGAACAAAAGCAATTTCGTTTTTATGTTCCATAACAGTAAGAAAACAAAAATACGAAACACTCAGCAATGCAAGAATATAGAATATCACCGGAATTTTCAAGTTTTGCAGAAAACGATAAAGCAGGATAAATATAAACGCTCCCAGCATTAAATATACAAGCATCATAACCCATGCTTCAAAACCCAGACTAGCCAAATGAATCTGGTGACCAAGAATAAAAATAACGTAAAAGATCTGCATTACAAAAAATGAAAGTAAGCCTGATAAAAATGACCACTGCTTTTTATGCCACATCAAAAAGAAATCGCCCAAAAAAGCTAGAAACAAAGCAAGAATTATGACCACAGAGTATTGTTCTGCATTCAGAACATAAAACAAAAGCAATACCGGCATGATGAATGGTTTGGTAAAAAACAACCATTTGCTTTTGTTCAATCCATGCGACAACAGAGTCCCGAGAGATGCATAAAGGAATAGAACAAATAAAAACAAATTGCCAGCCAATCTAAGTTCCAAGTTGATTATTTTCCAACAAACCTACTAAATATTTTCCGGATTTTTCTTAATTCGTGAATTTAATTACAGTATGATTGTCGCCTTTTTCCATTCCATTTCATTTAAATGAGAGACGCTATATTAAATCAATGCTCAACTATTCGTATTTTTGTATCAGGTTTCAAATATATTCTTGTCACTAACTTATGGGGAAGAAAATTACTCTGTTATTTACTTTTTTGTTTTTTCAGAATTACTTTCTGCCTGTATCCTTTTGCCAGTCAGTTGTCATCAATGAAATATGCACTAGCCCTCCCGGCGCCAGCAGTGTTAATTCCAATTCATTATACAATACCGCTGAAAGTCCTGCAGACAATCAGGAATGGATAGAACTTTACAATCCACATCCCTGCAACAGTATTGATATCAGTTGTTATACTCTGGGTGGAAATATGCTTCAGTCAGGTACTACTCCAAATTGGGGGGCTTTTACTTTTCCTGCAGGAACTGTAATCCCTCCTCTAGGTTTTATCATCATTGGCGGCAATCACTCTCAAACACCAATTCTTGAATTTAACCTTACCAATTACAGACAAACTACTTTTGGCACTCAATATCTCGACGGCGACCCTACCCGCTGGTTCTTAAGGGATGAATATGGCTGGATCGCTTTGTACAGTGCAACAGGAACACCCGTAGACGCTGTTTATTGGGATGCTTATGGAAATGCTTCCAATTTATTTACTCAGGGAGAGTATCAGCAAAACGTGGTCACATCAACTACTTGTAGCGGAACCCAATCATTGGCTGCTGCAGTTAATATCCCGGGAATAGAATACGTGGGTGCCTGCCAACCTGCCAGTTATTTATCTTTTCAGAGGGTAACCGATGGAGCAAGCACTTGGCAAACTGCACCAATCACACCTACCCCACATGCCTGCAATGGTCCATGTGTAGTTGCACCTCAGATTAATGCCATTACTCAAAATGAAAGTTGTGCAGGTGCCGACGGAAGCATCACCATAACAATAACTGACGGACATAGTGGACCCTATACTACCAATTGGCTGAATCCGGCCGGCATTCACACCAACGCCCTAAGCAATCTATTAGCAGGGGTCTATATAGTGCAGGTGGTTGATGCATATAATTGTTTCATTGTTTATGATACTATAACTATCACCCGCATACCGGATCCTACTATTACTTTTTCAAATATCAGTAATGAAACCTGCGATATGAACAATGGAGCAGTGCAAACCGTGGTGACCAATGGTAATAATCCTGTAAATTATGTTTGGAATACCACACCGGTATCTAATACTCCCAACTTATCCAATTTATCAGCGGGTTCATATTCGGTGAGTATAACAGATAATTTGGGTTGTACCGCTAGCAATACAATCACTATTCAGGATTTTCCGGGCCCGCAGGCCCAAATCGACAGCATTCATAATGAAATGTGCAGTGCCTCGGATGGTGCCATATTCACTAATATCATCGGGGGGACCCTCCCATTTACCTATCTCTGGAACTCGACCCCAACACAACAAAATCAAAACCTGACAGGAGTTCATGCGGGTAATTATTCTGTGACCATAACTGATGTGAATGGATGTAAAGCCTATGCCGATACCAGCCTGACCAATACGCCCCCTCCTATTCTCATAGTTGATAATGTGCAATCCGACACTTGTAATAAACGAAGCGGATACATACATGTGATTGCTACCGGGGGAAATCCGCCATATTCTTACTCATGGGATACCAGTCCGACCAATAATTTACCCTTCCTGTCTCATTTAACGGAAGGGAACTATATCATTTCTGTTACTGACAGTTTCTGTATTATTTCTGCTTCAGTGCATGTTGACAATATACCCGGACCAAAAGCGGATTTCAAACTATACCCTCCTGTGGCGATTATTGATAATCCCACTTTCCGCTTTGAAGATTGGTCTAGTGGGAATATTGATCATTGGTTCTGGGATTTCGGCGATTCGCACAGCAGTATTATTGCCAATCCTTTTCACACTTATGGTGCAGTAGGAGTTTATAATGTCATGCTGAAAATCTCGAATGATTTCGGCTGTGTAGATTCTGTCATTAAGGAGGCCATTGTGGTGGATAAGCCGGCTTTGTACGTCCCCAATTGCTTCACACCTAACGGAGATGGCATAAATGATGAATTCTTTGTTGTCGGTTTGAACATCACCGATCTGAAGTTTTATCTGTACGACCGTTGGGGTGAACTGGTGTATTCTTCTTTTAATATGGATGACCGCTGGAACGGCAATTATAAAGGCCGAATATTACCTAATGGGATTTATAGCTGGGTAGCATTTTATAACGACGATTATGCAGGAGTGATGGTTTTACCACAATACAAAACTGGCTTGCTTACCATTCTCAGATAAGCATTTACGTATAAATCATAAGGCTAATTGGCAAAGATCAATATGGATTCTTTCGAAAGAGTACCCCTTTCCAGCGATATTTTTCCGATATTTGCACTCGTTTTTATATTTTCTCACTAAACAACTACTACACATGGTCACTTTAGGCTCGCACGATCTTACATTAGAAGAGATTTATTCCATAGTTTTTCAAAAAGAAGAAATTGAACTCAGCGATGAAACCATTGCCAGAGTTAGTCATTGCCACGAATTCCTTAAAACCTTCAGCGAAGACAAGGTAATTTACGGTATCAATACCGGCCTTGGCCCCATGGCTCCCTATAAAATAGAAAAAGAGAATCGCAAACAACTTCAATATAACGCTATACGAAGCCATTGCTCAGGTTGCGGCGATCCTATTCCTGATAAATTTGCCAAAGCTGCCATGCTTTCGCGATTGAATACCCAACTCAGGGCATATTCAGGAATACATACCGAGGTGATTGAATTGCTTACTTTGCTTATCAACAAAAACATTTCGCCAGTGATTCCTGAGCACGGTGGTGTGGGTGCGAGCGGCGACCTGGTTCAGTTGGCCCATTTGGCATTGATGCTGATAGGCGAAGGCGAAGTTTGGTACAAAGGCGAAATCAAGCCTACCAAAGAAGTATTTGCGGCTGAGAATATCACACCGGCTGAGGTTCATATTCGCGAAGGATTATCGCTAATGAACGGTACTTCAGTAATGACTGGTATTGGTGTTATCAACCTGATGAA
>CAZNRQ010000164.1:5336-6703 GCA_964574845.1 uncultured Bacteroidales bacterium | reverse complement strand
CATTTACTATTCGCTTGCTGCCAATCTGATTACATGCGTTTAGCCCAACAAATATATAAAATTATACCAATAGAGGGTGGGAAATTTAGGGATCATTGCAAAACACTGTTTATCAGTCTTTAATTCTTGCCGGATGCAGAAAAAAAGCGACCGGGTGTTGCCAGTCCGGTCCCGGGCGTAGCAAGGACCGTCCTGGGTGAAGCAAGGACCGTCCTGGGCGTAACAAGGACGGTGCCGGGCGTAGCAAGGACGGTGCTGGGCGTAGCAAGGACCCTCCTGGGCGTAGCAAGGACCCTCCCGGGTGTAGCAAGGACCGTCCTGGGCGTAGCAAGGACCGTCCCGGGTTTTGCCAGGACCCAGTTTTAATTAGATTCTATTAGAAAATAGTTGCGGTTGCCATTTCTTCACTTTCTGTCGAACGTTCTACAGTTTCTGAGGAACGTTCTACAGTTTTTGAGGAATGTCCTACAGTTTTTGTGGAACGTTCTACAATTTCTGAGGAACGTTCTACAGTTTTTGAGGAACGTCCTTCACTTTCTGAGGAACGTCCTTCACTTTCTGAGGAACGTCCTTCACTTTCTGAGGAACGTCCGTCAGTTTCTGAAGAAGACCCTACAGTTTCTGATGAAGACTCTACAATGAAGTAATTGGCTTGTAAAATATATTGCAAATCAGATTTGTAAATAAATATTCTCAAGAGTCATGCCGGGCATTGTCCTTTTTCCGTTGACTTATAGACATGAGAAAATGAATCTTCAGCAGCCATAAAATGGGTTGATACGACTCCGCTTGGGTCCGCCGCGGCGGATGCGTGTCACAGTGATTTTTTTCTTTTTCGCACTCAAGGCACTCAAGGCATTTATTTCTACCGTTTTTTTTTCCTACTTTTGCACTTAATTATCAATTTACGGTTTGCAGTACTTTCTGTTCCAAACCCATCAGCCTGTTTATGGAGAAAAAAATTGTGATCATAGGAGCCGGAATCGCCGGCTTAGCCGCCGGATGTTATGCCCGCATGAATGGTTATGAAGCCGAATTGTACGAATCGCACAGCATGGCCGGAGGGCTGTGCACTGCATGGAAAAAGGGCGACTACACCATTGATGGTTGTTTGCACTGGCTCAGCGGCTCGGCGCCTCCCGATAGTTTCCACCTGTTTTGGAAAGAACTGGGCGCTATAAAAGACCGCCCAATGTTCGATCACGAATCCTTCTACCGTATCACGGGCGAGGGAGGCAAAACCTTTATCGGCTACTGCGATGCCGACAGGCTCGAACAGCACATGAAAGAGCTTTCGCCCGAAGATGCCGAAACCATTGAGTTTTTCTGCAATCTTGTCCGCAAGTTCTCCACATTCAGGGCACCGG
>CAZNRQ010000164.1:0-5326 GCA_964574845.1 uncultured Bacteroidales bacterium | reverse complement strand
CCGGTTGATAAACCCATGGAATTGTACAATTTCTTCGATTTCCTCAAACTCGTTTGGCAAACCAAATCTTACCTCAGGGATATCAATTTTTTTACCAAAATATCCATCAGCCAATTTGCCGCCCGTTTCAAAGATCCTTTTCTGAGGGAGGTTTTTCCTATGGTCATCGATATGAAAGAGATGAGCCTGTTTGGTTTGGTGATCACCTGGGCCCAGTTGCACAACAAAAACGGGGGTTTCCCCATTGGCGGCTCCCTCGAATTTGCCAAATCTATCGAAAAGCGCCTGCTCGACCTGGGAGGTAAGATATACTTTAATAAAAGGGTCGAAAAAATACTGGTCAGCGATGGCAAAGCTAATGGTATACTGTTGCAGAATGGCGAGAAGATCATGGCCGATTATGTCATTTCATGCGCCGATCTGCACACCACACTCCACCATATGCTCGACGGCAAATATGTCGAACCCCAGTTGGATAATCTGTTTCGCAATGCCAAATTGTATCACTCGTCGGTGCAGGTTAGCTTTGGCGTAAACATGGACCTCTCCGGCGAACCCGACTGCATTGCCGAAGTCTACAAGCTTCCGACCCCTCTGATGATAGGCAATCAAAGCAAAGAATGGTTCACCCTGCACAACTATAGTTTCGACAGCACCATGGCGCCCAAAGGAAAAACCGTACTGTCCTGTGCTTTCACCACCGATGATTTCGATTATTGGGAACAGCTCTACAAAGACCGTGTGGCCTATAAAGCCGAAAAAGAGCGCATACTGAAGGTGGTTTCGGAAGAACTCGACAGAAAATTCCCCGGGTTTATTGCAGCCATAGAAGTCACCGATGTATTGTCGCCCATGACCTATGTGCGCTACACAGGCAACCTCAAAGGCTCCTACATGAGTTGGATCATGACACCCGCCGTGATGAAACAAAACCGTGTGGTGAAAAAGACCCTGCCCGGCCTCGATAATTTCTGGCTTTCGGGCATGTGGGTATTGCCTCCGGGAGGAGTGCCCACCGGCGCCAAGACCTCCCGCGACGTAATCCATTTTATCTGTCGCAAAGACAAAAAGAAATTTGTCACCACCGAATTATAGCGCTGAAGATAGCAGCCCCGGTTTCTTGTTAGAAAAGACATCCTGACGCATAATTGGAAAGCGGCAAAGGGGATCAATTAGCAATAATTTGCGTAAATCATAAAACTGATAATTAATCGGCGTCCTCTTCTCATAGCATTCCTCACTCCGAACTTCTTCTTACCTTTGCACCCACAAGCTCCAAATGGTGAACCAATCCGAACGTATATGGAACCGGGATTTTATCCTGCTGATAGGGTCAAATTTTTTGATGTATATCACCTACTATGCCATATTGTCGTCCCTTCCCATCTATCTGGTCAGCGAACTTCATGCTTCCAAGGTGCAGGTAGGAGTGGTGGTGGGGGCCTATACCATTGCTTCGGTGCTGGTAAGGCCGTTTTCGGGTTTTGCCCTCGATAGGTTTGGGCGCCGGACCATCTTTTTGCTGGCGCTTATCATTTATTCCTTTTTGTTTGCAGGCTATCTGGTGGCTTTAAGCATCACAGCCGTCATAATGCTGCGCTTTGCCCAGGGACTCACATGGGGATTCACTACAGTTTCGGGTTCCACCATAGCCGTCGATATTATTCCCACACCCAAACGAGGAGAGGGTATAGGTTATTTTGCCTTGTCCACTACGCTGGGCATGTCCATAGGGCCTATCATAGGTTTGTTTATTTGTAATACCTGGGGCTACACAGCCATGTTCGTTTCGGGCATCTTCATCAGCGTGGCCAGCCTTTGCTGTGCCTATGCCGTTCATTTGCGAAAGCGTTTTGTGGTAGGCAAACACATCAAACTCAAGGTGAGCAGCATGTTCGACCGAAGTTCCATTCGGCCCTCGCTCAATGTGCTGATAACCATGATCACCTATGGCGCTTTGATTTCCTTTATCGCGCTCTATGGAAGAGAAATTGGCATACAAAACACCTCGCTTTACTTTTTGATATTATCGGTGGGTATAGCTGCTGCGCGGCTCACAGCCGGAAAACAATTCGACCGCAACGGTCCCCGGGGCATCATCACCTTTTGCATCATATTGCTCATCATAGGGTTTCCCATGCTGGCTTTGGCCCGAAATCCCTGGCTGTTCTATAGTTCGGCCATCATCATTGGCTTTGGCAATGGGGTGATATTCCCTACGTTTCAGTCCATGGTCAACAACCTGGCCGATGTCAAGCACCGCGGAGCCGCCAATTCAACGCTCTATACCGCTGTCGATCTGGGCATGGGCTTCGGAATGATCATGGGAGGGCTCATTGCCCAGCATTTATCCATCTCGGCCATCTTCTGGATGAGCGCCATAGTTTGCGGTATAGGATTGTTATTTTTCCATACCGTAGTGATACGATATTATGAAAATAGGATGAAGGGGTGAGTCTGGCTTGTAGTTTTTCTTAGTGTATTTATAAGTCGGCAATCTGCACTACGCAACAGGCAGACCACCGACTGAAGACTGAAAAACCTTAGATGTATCCTCAATGTTTAAGTCGCTTAAATCTACTTATTCAATTACAGCAAAATCGTTATATTTGCTGCTATACAAAATGCTGACCGCTTATGTCAAAACTTTTATCCTTAGAGAAGAAATTCTCCCGCAAATGGTTTTTGGAATACACACTTATACTCACCGGAGCCTTTATAATGTCTGTGGGTTTTGTTTATTTTATTTCGCCTTATAAATTTATTCCGGGTGGGGTTTATGGTATTGCTATTGTCATACATTATGTCACCAAGGGTTTGATGGCCATTGCTCCGGATGGTATTCCCATAGGATTGATGGGTCTTGCGTTTGATATTCCATTAACCATTATCGGTACCAGACTGTTGGGGCCAAAGTTCGGGATGAAGACTGTCGTTGGCTTTGTAGCTGTTTCCCAATTCATAATGCTGCTCACATATTTTCAGGGTGACAAACCCCTGGTGGAGAACGATCCATTGCTTTCGGCCATCTTTGGGGGAGTATTGCTGGGCGTAGGAATAGGAATTATGTTCCGTTCCAAGGCAACATCAGGTGGCTCGGACATCATTGCCATGATCATAGCGAAATATACTCATTTGCCTCTGGGTCAACTGATGATCTATGTCGATTCGGTCATAGTATTGCTGGGTTTGGTGGTCTTCCGCGATTGGAAAATCCCTTTGTATTCGTGGCTGGTGATCTTTATAACAGGCAAAGTCATTGATACGGTGATAGAGGGTCTCAACTTCGAAAAGACCTTGTTTATCATTTCCGATAAGCACGAGGAGATTCGTGATGTGATCATCAACGACCTTGACCGCAGCGGAACTTTTATTCAGGGGCAAGGCATGTTCAAAGGAACCGAGAAGAAGATTATTTTTACTGTGGTAAGCCGCAAAGAACTGGCCCTGCTGAAAGATTACGTTCATAAGGTCGATCCTCACGCTTTCCTCACTGTGATCAATGCCAATGAGATATTGGGCGAAGGGTTCAAGCCGTTGACACATTCCTGATTTTAGATTTATGATTTTAAATTGACTCCATATTACAAACTGCCACTCATGAAAAAATATATCCTAGCCTTCGATCAGGGAACCACCAGTTCACGAGCCGTTTTGTTTGACGAAAAAGCGGCCATAGTCGGAATTTCGCAAAAGGAAACTCATCAGATATTACTGCAACCGGGTTGGGTAGAACAATCACCGGAAGAGATATGGGATAATCAGTATGAGGTTGCTTTAAGTGTTCTGGAAGAGAATCAGGTTTCTGCTTCTGATGTCCTTGCCATAGGTATAACCAACCAGAGAGAAACCGCACTGGTTTGGGATAGGATCACCGGGAAGCCTGTTTATAATGCCATCATATGGCAGGACAAAAGGACCGCAGAATATTGTCTGAAACTGAAAGAAGAGGGGTGGAGCCAATACATTCAGCAAACAACCGGACTAATTATTGATGCATATTTCTCAGCCACCAAACTACAATGGATACTTGATAATGTGGAAGGTGTCAGGCAAAGAGCCGAAAATGGAGAATTGCTTTTTGGTACAGTAGATTCTTACTTGGCCTGGAAACTCAGTGGAGGCAAACTGCACATCACAGATTATTCCAATGCCTCACGAACCATGCTGTTTGATATCCATCGGTGCTGCTGGGACGAAAAGCTTCTGAAGTTGTTTCACATTCCGGCTGCCATGCTTCCTGAAGTAGTTGAGTCTTCATCAATATATGGAGCCACTGACCCAACTCTATTTCAAGGGAAAACGCTAACAATTGCCTCACTGATTGGCGACCAGCAATCAGCTTTATTCGGCCAATTGGCCCATGAGCCGGGCACTGCCAAGAATACTTACGGAACGGGATGTTTTCTTTTAATGAATACCGGAGAAAAGACCATCATTTCAGATAAAGGACTGATATCTACAATAGCCTGGAAACTGAACAGTAAAGTGGAATATGCCCTGGAAGGCAGTGTATTTATTGCAGGTGCTGTAATGAAGTGGCTTCGTGATAATTTGAAGTTGATTGATGATGTCAAGCAAACGGAAGCTATGGCTATAGAAGCAGGAGATAATCAGGGTGTTTATTTCGTTCCTGCTTTTGCAGGACTGGGAGCACCTTATTGGGACAGTCATGCCAAAGGAATGATATCCGGTTTGACCTTGTCGGCTACAAAAAATCATGTGGTTCGCGCTGCTCTTGAATCTATGGCCTACCAAACAAAAGATATTCTCGACATCATGCAGGATGATTCAGGCATTATATTGAAAGAGCTTAATGTAGACGGGGGAGCCTCTGCAAATAATTTTCTAATGCAGTTCCAATCGGACTTGTTGCAGGTGAAAGTAAACCGCCCCGAGATGATTGAATCCACAGCATTGGGTGCCGCTCTTATGGCAGGATTAGCCGTTGGATTATGGAAAAAAGAGACTTTAAAGCATCTTAGGCTTTCGGACAAGGTTTTTACACCTTCCATGGATAAAGATTCGACCCTCAGGTATTACAAAGGTTGGAAAGACGCTGTCGAACGCTCTCGATTGTAGCTATTGTCAAGAGATTCAGTCAACCGCATGTATTTATAATCGCTGGCATCAGCGATAATATCCTCCAACGAATTCCTTTTTTTTTCGATTTATTTGCTTTTTGGTGAGTATTGTAGTACCTTTGTTTATAATTATTCTAAATTACAATTATCATGAAAACCAAAATACTTTTTACAACTATTCTTTTAATTTCGGGCTTGCTTCTTAATGCCCAATCAAAGAGTTCACCTCAATTATACATAGG
>CAZNRQ010000163.1:0-6813 GCA_964574845.1 uncultured Bacteroidales bacterium | reverse complement strand
GTCATAGGTTAAGCCTTCGCCAACGAACTTATTTGAATCTAATTGCATAGAACTTGGTTTTAATTGCAAAATTATTAAAAATACTTATGTTATTAAGAAAAAGCATTTAGAATCTGTTTTTTGTTTTGAATAATTAATACATTCACTTTCCAAAGTAAACGGGATTATGTGTATAAATCAATTCTTGGTTAGCGTTAAAAAAAAGCCGGCTAAAAAAGCCGGCTTTAGTTATCTGACCAACATCACAGAGCCCCGTTTATTAAATGTTTTATTAAAAGCATTTGTAATGTGAATATAATAAGCGTAAACTCCAAATTCTCCCGGTTTCCCATCGATCTTGCCATCCCATCCAAGATTATAATCATTTGTTTCAAAAACTTTTCGTCCCCAACGATCAAAAATAATAAATTCATAATTGTCTTTTTCGGTAAAAACTCCAATGGGTTTGAAAACACTGTTCAAACCATCAGGAGCAAAGGCATTGGGCACATAAAGTCTGGGGGGTTGCAATATCATAATCTCATTCGAGTATACGGTATCAGCAAACGGATAAATGGTGTCAAAAATATCGTATAACGGTGCCTGTATATAATATTTAAACCTGCCACCGCTTTCAGTATAATTTTCTACATCATCAGTAAAGGTTGTTTCATTGAACAGCATCGATTGAATTTTATTATACGGTTCAAATTCTTCCACTTCCCGAAACAAATTGTATGCCTGAGGATACCTGCTTTCATAGGTATTCCATGCCAGATAATTATACAAATAATCATCTACATTTCCTGCTAAATAAATTGTCCTGCCGGTATTAGAGGTAAGGATATCCAGATTGCAACTATCAACCACAATAACTTTATAGAAATAGCTTTTCTCGTTTACCAATGCGTCAGGATCATCAAACAAAATAGTAGAATTCAGAGTTGTTGGAGGTAAAGACGCGATGGTGCTAAAATTAATTCCGTCTTCGGATCTTAATACTTTATACTTTGTAATGAAAGCTGTTGTATCTACAAAGAATCCTATCCTTACTTTTTCGTTGTTCACTACTGTGGCATACCTCATATAAACGTACTTTGGCTGATTAGGCTTTGTAATCGAAGCGCATTGAATGTTTGAAGAGGATGTTTTCTGATTTGCCGAATCAAAGGCCTGAATGAAATAACAGTAGTTTGCATTTGGCGCCACTCCAACATGGTCATAAGTAGTACCTGCAGGTGTCGTAGTACTTAGAATACTAACCGGTCCTCCATTCTCGCTAACCATGATATTATATCCCGCCAAAGGAGGATCGAAATTGATATAATTGGTCCAATTCAGACTTACTTTATCTGCACATGCATTTAATACCAGAGGCGATAAATAAATGGTCTTGTGTTCTAAACTCATTGGACTGAGTTTTTTACAACTATCAACAGCTGCAATAGAATACCACTCAGGCTGCGTTGTTGGAGAAGAGGTAAGGTCTACATAAGAAGTATTCGGAATATTAACGGAATCCAACAATATCCATGGTGCTCCGTTTTTTCGATAAATATAATATTTGATAACATCAGGTGAAGTGGAGGGCTGCCAACCAAGAATTGCTTTACCAAGTGCATTGTTTACACTCACAGAATCCAAACTGATATTATCTGGAGGATAGGCATCTTGCAAGAGAGCCCCATCTATGGAAGAAACCGATGTGCATGGGGTTGTGTCTGCAATCTCAATCCGATAATTGATAAAAGCACTGCATAAAGTTATGGTGTCGTAGTAGGTCAGTTGTTGCGTAGAATCAATCAAAGACCATGAGCCGGCCGGATGTTCGCGAAAAACATGATACCATGATGAGGAACTTCCCAGCAAAGGATTGTGAACAGGATTCCATGCCAATTGAGCTACATTCCCCAGGGAATTAACTGTTATGTTAAGTTTCATACTAGCTACAGTATCGCTGGTAGTATGCGAATAATACTTGCCATAACAACCAGAACGTGTTTTTATAAAGAAATACCTGGGTGCTGTATTACCACCTAAGCCGGAATAGGTTTTGCTTGTTGTAGCATAAGTAAAAATACTGTCAATTTGTGTGTAAGGACCTGTAGGCGAATTCGAATAATAAACATGGTAGCTGTTAAAAGTCAGATGAGGATCTGGTGGTGGTACCCATGTAATTGTTATATCTCCATTGGGTTGCACTGCTGTGCATTTAAGTTTTGGTGGTGGAAGTACAGGTTTTGGTAATACTACCACTGAAATTGTCGCAATCTGTATTCCGGGTGCAGGACAATAGTTGTCGTACATTTTGATTACAAAATTGTGAACATTAAAAAGTGTGCCGCATACTCCTGGAATTCCAGTAATAGATGCAGGGTGAGTCAAATGGTCGCAGGTGGTCTGCCAATGGAAATGCGTTGCAACAGCGAGCATGGCCGTGATTACCGGGGGAGGATTCAATGTTGCACAAGGAGGTCGCACACAGCCAGTATTAGGATTGGTAAACCCTGCTCCAAAGTCCGGACCAGAAGCTTCGAGAGTTACTGTTTGAGGATTCCCGTTTGGCAATGTGCCATAATCTATAGAAGTTATATCAAAGTCAACAACATCGCCGGCATAAACCGTATCAACAAATTCCATCAATCCTGTTGCTGGATTATAAAACGGCCCTGAGGCATCAGGAGGGATATTTGAGCCAGGGCAAGCCAATAAAACGATCTGCATTTCCCTGAATATCTCTGCTATCTTTATTCCGCAACGAAAAGCCGTCACCTTGGTAACCGTAACAAAAGCCCCATTGGTATAGGAGGTATATGAAATCTCTCCGTTAAAAGGATTCATAGTAGCTGCAACATTTAAGGGATTTTGGGCAGGTCCTGGCAGTGGGCTATTGTATGTGTAAGGATAAACATAAGACATGGGTGTAGAAATACTTCCATTTAAAGCAGGAGCCCACGTAAATGACAATGAGTCCAATTCCTTGTCAAATGCATTGTGATTATATTTAAAAGGATAGCCTGTACAGATAACTGTTGAAGGATTCTCGGCAAATTGCGGAGAGTTATCAAAGCAGGGATAAGTATTGGTCCCATTATAAGGATACATAACAGCACGCAAAAACCAACTGGCACCTGTTGGATTTGATAAGTTTGCACAAGGATTTCGGCAACAACTGGTGTGTGAAAACACCCATCCGCTGGCGGGGGGAACTCCAGCAAGGGTCACACCATTAGGATAAACCGCGTCTGAAGTATAATACCATTCTTCTACAGCTCCTGTATTGGCCGAAGCCGGGTTGGGCGTACAATGAATTTCTTGAGTTAAATTAAAGCAATTGGGTGATAGATCGGTTCTTCCATCAAGAATTCCATCATCAATGTCATGAGGATTGGCACCAGGCAGCAATGTCATGGTTACAGAGGGTAAAGGGGCTCCTCCAGTAATACTCATGGTTTCAGTGGTATTATAGGTTATTCCATTACATTCCCTGTACAATTTCATTATAAAGCGGTAGTTTCCGTTGCCCAGACACTGCCACGTGATTTCGCCTCCCATATAATGGGAAGCAAATGTACTTGTGGTCGTCAGGATGAGTAGTAAGAAAAGGAGTTTTATAGATTTTAACATAAACTTAAGAAATTGAGTCTAATCACGATGTAAAATTACGAAAAACTTATTCACCAGTAGCCGTTCTTGGTAAAAATATACCTCAGAGCCTTACAAACAACACTTTTGTATTGCTATAAATCTTCAGTTAATCTTGATTTATCTACAGAAAACAAATTTTCGTCAGTTATTAAACGTAAATTTGGGTGTAAAAATTGGGGGAATTAGAAACTTTATTTTATATGGTCAGCTTCGGTTAACTTCCTGCAATTAACTCCATCATCGATTCTTCGTGCAAATATCGCTCCATCACTTCCATAATGTTGTCGGTTGTGGTTTTATGAATTGCTTGTATCAGCTTTTGGTAGTGTTCCTTATAATCTATCCCTTGTTCCATGAGGCTTTTGAAACGTTCGGCAGTGCTATAGGGCCCGTCGAAGGCACGCAGAACATGCCCGGTCAGATATTTTTTCACCAGATCGAGTTCAGTATCAGAAACCTTTTCGGTGCGGAGTTTTTTTATTTCGGCATAGATCTCGTCCAAAGCGGGACGGCTCATTGCAGCATCTACTTCCGAACTGATGTAAAAAATGGCAGCATGTCGAAATGTCACCAGCGAAGAATAAATTCCATAGGTATAGCCCTTGTCTTCTCGTATGTTTTTCATCAGCCTGGAGCCAAAGTAGCCTCCCAAAAGTGTATTCGCAATGGACAACTTAAAATAATCCTCGTGTGTTTTTCCGATAGAGACTTTGCCAACATGAATGGCCGATTGTACCGCATCGGGCATTTCGATATGCATCGGGCTTTGTTTCGGGATAATCTCTGCTGCCATTGATTCTGGCGCAGAAAGTTCCCCGGATGTCATTTTGCCAAAGATATTGTTCAATTGCTGCAATACATCCGGACCGAATTTGCCAGAAATAACGATTTTGCAATTGGACGGTTGGTAATGCGATTGGTGAAATTGCTTCAGTTGTTCTGATTCAATATTGTCGAAGTCCTCTGCAGTGATCATTTTCCCGTAAGGGTGAGCATCGCCGAACAACTGGTTGGCAAAATAACGCATGGCTTGCTCGTTCACCTTGAGACTGTCGTCAATGAAGATCTGTTTGCCGTAATATTTCTGAATTCCCAGTTCCTTCTCGGGAAAGGCCGGCTGGTTGATGATTTCGTTGATAAGGGGCATTATGTTGCCGAAATGCTTGCTCAACATGGATACCGAAACCAGAGACGAATCTTTCATCGCAAAATTGCTCAATGCTATACCCATGGAATCGAGGCGACCGGCAATCTCGAAAGCCGAATAATTTTCAGTGCCTTCGCTCAGCATACGGCTGGTGTAACGGGCGGTCAGAGGTTGCTGCTGATGCCAGCTCCCGGCATCGAAAAGGAAATCGATCTTGATGATGTCCTGGGTGCCATTGTTGAATCCATATACCGGCACGCCATTGTCAAGACGAAAGAACATAGGATCAGGAAAATCGAAATTGTCAATAATATGAAGGGCGGGGGGTGTTGTTCGGTCGGTCATGGCTTGGAAAGGATTACTGTGAATTGTGTTTTGCGAGATAATAAAGTACCGATGCGTTGCTGTCGACCAATATTTGGTTAGCTACCCTTTGCATATCTCCGGCACCAACAGCCCGGTATTTTTCGGCCTCGGTGTTCACCAGTTCAATATCGCCGAGCAATTCGTTGGCAGCTAATTTCAGTGCTCGGTTGAGTATGCTGACGTTCGAGAATTCTATGGACGCTTCTATCTTGTTTTTGATCTTGTCCATCTCCTCATCCGAAACCAATTGATATTTTATTTCTTCGATCTCCTGGTCTATGGCGGCTTCGGCGGTTTCGACCGAAATGCCCTCAACAGGTTTTCCGTTGAACACAAAAAGTCCTTCTTCTATATCGCCTGTTATGTAAGCATCAATCTCGCTGAATATTTTCTTTTCTTTCACCAGGTTGTTGTACAACCTCGACGAATTCCCGTTGGAGAGCACATCCGATAGCATATCCGTAGCATAAAAATCGGCATGCATGCGCGAACACATATGGAAGGCCTTGAAAAGCATATCGAAGGGAACATCGCGGCTAACGGTCAAATTGCGGCGTTCGGTCTGCCCGGGTTCGCGCGGAATGCGGCGCTGGTAAGGCTCGCCTCCGGGAATGGGCGTAAACCATTTTTCGCACAAGCGTTTTACTTCTTCTTCGGTGACATTGCCCACCACCGACAGAATGGCGTTGGAGGGATGATAATGTTTTTGGTAGAATGCCCGCACATCGTCCATGGTGGCATCCGCTATGTGGCTGATCTCTTTTCCAATGGTCGACCACTGGTAAGGATGAACCTTGTAGGCCAGGGGGCGCAGTAGCATCCAGGTATCGCCATAAGGCTGATTGAGGTAGCGTTGTTTGAATTCTTCTATAACTACATTGCGCTGTACTTCCAGACTCTTTTCGGAAAATGCCAGTGAGAGCATTCGGTCGCTTTCGAGCCAGAAGGCGGTTTCCAGGTTTTGGCGGGGTATGCTGATATAGAAATTGGTGAAATCGTTGCTGGTAAAGGCATTGTTTTCGCCACCGGCTTTTTGCAGGGGTTCGTCGTAAGAGGGAATATTGACCGAGCCCCCGAACATCAGATGCTCGAACAAATGTGCGAAGCCCGTCTGGTTCGGATGCTCATCGCGCGAGCCCACGTCGTACAAAACATTTACGGCCACCATGGGGGTGGAGGTGTCGGTACTTACAATTACTTTCAATCCGTTGGCAAGTACGAATTTCGAATAGTCAGTCATAGTTTTTCTTTAGTAATACAAAGGTAGTTGAATTTAGTATCTGGTATTTGGTATTTGGTATAAAGTAGCCAATAGCCTTGAGCCATGAGCCAAAACTACGAGACACTTTCTTGCCATGAACTTCGGTCTCCGGTCTTCGGACTTCCAACTTAATATCATTTTCAAAATCTCTGCATCCTACAATTCACGAAAAATCCGTTATTTTGCATACTTAAATCCTCAGGCGATGACTCAAAACATTCAAATCTATAATACCCTTAGCCGGACCAAAGAAAATTTCGAACCCATCAATCCGCCCTTTGTGGGCATATACGTATGCGGACCTACCGTGTATGGCGATCCTCATTTGGGTCATGCGCGGCCGGCTATCACTTTCGATCTGATATTCCGTTATCTGAAACACAGCGGATACAAGGTGCGCTATGTGCGCAAT
>CAZNRQ010000162.1:0-6873 GCA_964574845.1 uncultured Bacteroidales bacterium | reverse complement strand
ATGAGCGAACGCAAACACTTTCTGGGCATCGATATTGGTTCTGTTTCCATTTCTGTGGTGGTGATAGACGAGGCCGCCGGGGTGATACATACCTCCTATGCCTTTCACCGCGGGCAGATAGCCGAACAACTCGACAAAGCGCTGGATGAAATCGACATTTCGAAGATCAGGGCGGTGGGCTATACCTCCTCCACCCCCGATGTGGTCAAGACAGGTCACCGCACCGATACCCGTGTGGCATTTATCAAAGCAGCCAAACATTTCCACCCCGGTCTGAATGCCCTGCTCATCATCGGAGCCGAGAAATTCGGACTGGTCACCTTCGATCAGGAAGGCGACTACCTCAACTTCAAATCAAACACTTCCTGTGCTGCCGGAACCGGCAATTTTCTCGACCAGCAGGTAGAACGCCTCAACCTGAAAAGCATCATGGAGTTCAGCGATATCGCCTACAACAACAAAGGCAACCTGCCTTTGATAGCCTCGCGCTGCGCCGTATTCGCCAAGACCGACCTCATACATGTGCAGCAGGAAGGTTATTCCCTGGCAGAGATCTGCGACGGTCTTTCTTTCGGTCTGGCCAAGAACATTGTGGATGCAGTCGGGCTCACGGCCGGCTTTGCTTCTGTGGTCGCCTCCGGCGGAGTGGCTTTGAACAAGGCGGTACTGAAACACATAGAAAAACTGGCAGGAGTGGATATCACCGTGGACGAAATGGCCCATATGTATGGCGCTGCCGGTGCGGCCCTCTGCTGCATGGAGGATGACTACATCCCCGAAATGCCTGTCAATCATAAAGCGGACATTGTTGCTATCGACAAAAAGGCCAAAAACCTCTACTATCCTCCCCTCAGGCTCGAACTTTCGGAATATCCCGATTTCAGCACCCTCGAACAATACGAATTCACCAGCACCTATTTTCCCTCTATGAAAGCGGTGGAAGTGGACCTGTATGTGCTGCCCGAACAGAATACTGAAGTATATCTGGGTCTGGACATAGGCTCTACCAGCACAAAGGCTGTGCTGCTCAACCGTCAGAAGGAAGTGGTGGCCGGATTGTATACCCGCACCGCCGGACAGCCCCTGCAGGCCGCCCAGTGCATATTCGAAGCCGTCAGCGACATAGAAGCAAAGCACAACATGAAATTCACCATTCTGGGTGCCGGAACCACGGGCTCAGGCAGGAAATTCATCGGAAAGATATTGGGAGCCGACAGCATACTGGATGAGATCACGGCCCATGCCCGTGCCGCTTACGAACTGGACCCTGAGACGGATACCATCATCGAGATTGGCGGACAGGATTCCAAATTCACCGTGATGCACAACGGCATGGTGACCTTTTCGGTGATGAACAATGTATGCGCGGCAGGCACGGGCAGTTTCATTGAAGAACAGGCCAAGCGTCTGAACTGCCCGTTGAGGGAATATTCCGAAAGAGCCGCCAATGCTTCTGCCCCATTGAGCAGCGACCGCTGCACGGTTTTCATGGAGCGCGACCTCAACTATTTTCTGAATGCGGGTTATACCGTCGACGAGATTTTGGCCGCCGTGCTGCATTCCACCCGCGAGAATTATCTCTCAAAGGTGGCCGTTACCGGAAGCATCGGAAAAAAGATCTTCTTCCAGGGAGCCACTGCCCGAAACAAGGCATTGGTGGCTGCCTTCGAAATGAAACTGAAGAAGCCTATCATGGTGTCGAAGTTCTGCCACCTCACCGGAGCCCTGGGCGCTGCCCTCGAACTGCTCGACAAGAACATCAGCAACACCCGTTTCCGCGGGCTCGATCTCTACAAAAAGCACATTCCCATACTTTCAGAAACCTGTACCCTTTGTACCAATCATTGCAAACTGAAGGTGGCCAATATCGACGGCGATATGGAAGCTTATGGCTTTCTCTGTGGCAGGGACTACGCCACCCATAAGTTTGTGAGCAATAAAACGGCCGGATTCCAGCTCATCAACAAACGTAAGGAGGTCTTCCGATTCAAACCCAAAACCACCGCCACAGGCATTACCATTGGCATCCCTGCCGGACTTCATTTGGCGGAAGACATACTCTTCTGGCGCAAATTCTTCGACTTGCTGAACATCCGCACCGTAAGCAGCGAAGACCTGAAAACCTCGGTGCGCGACGGCAAGAACCTCATCAGCGCCGAGTTCTGCGCACCCATCAGCGCCATGCACGGACATGTGAACTACGTGTTCGACAAAGTCGATTATATCTTCCTGCCAATCTACCTGGAGGAAGACCTGAAAAAGAAAAAGAGCAATCAGTATTGCTATTACACCCAGTTCATTTCCTCCATTGTTTCGGTGCAGAAGAGCTTTCAGCCCAAAGAAAAGTTCCTCACGCCCACCCTGAAGATGGTGAAGGGAGGTGTGGCCCTGCGCATGGAACTGCAGCGAATGCTGAAATCCATCAAGCTTGACATTGGCCTGGTGCAGGTGACGCTGGCTTTCAATCAGGCTCAGAGTTTTATGCGCTCGCTGAACAAAAAGTGGAGAGATATTTATTCAACTGAGATCAGCGGTTTCGAAGATATTCACGTGATGCTGCTGGGTCGCCCCTATACTGTGCTGACCTCGGCCATGAACAACCACATACCCGAGATCATTGAAAAGAACGGGGTGAAGGCCTTTTTTATGGACATGCTTCCGCCTGTGTCAGAACAAAGTATCCGCACTGCCGAATTGCTGGATAAAATGAAGTGGAAATTTGCTTCTAAGATACTGGATGCCGCCGAACTTATCGCAAAAACGGAGAACTGTTATCCGGTGCTGGTCACCTCCTTCAAATGCACGCCCGACAGCTTCGTGATAGAATATTTCAAAGAGATACTCAACGCCTATAAGAAACCTTACCTCATACTGCAACTCGACGAACATGATTCCACTGTGGGCTACGAAACCCGCATAGAATCGGGGATCAGGGCTTTCAGGAACCATCACCGCAAGCATGTTGGCACCCACAAGGTGACCGAATATGTGCACGACCCCGTGCTGACCGCCACCAGGGAACCCGACAACGAGCAGAAGTGGAACAACTACATCAGTTCTTTGAAACAGGAGGCCCGTAAGATCATGAAGGCCAACTCCATCGATTTCAAGCTGGTGAACAATCCTTTGAAGCGAATGAAGACACCCAAAGGGGAATTCTCCGAGCAAATGATTCGCGGACCCGAGCAGCTTGCCGGCAAAATATTGCTGCTGCCCTGCTGGGATCAACTGGTTGGGCCTTTGCTGGAAGCCGTGTTGCAAAACATTGGCGTGGATGCACGCATGGTCAACAGCACACAGGAGTCTATGGTGAAAAGCCTCAGCTATAACACCGGGCAATGCCTTCCGCTCAACATCATAGTGCAGAACGCCATCGATTATATTCAGGAGCACAAGCTCGACCCCAAAGAGACCGTGATCTGGAACATCAATTCCAACCTGTCGTGCAACCTGAGCATGTTCCCGTATTTCTCCAAAAAACTGCTGAACGATCAGGGCAATGGGTTGGAAAATGTTCAGATGTACCTGGGCGATGTGGTGTTTTACGATTTCTCTTTACAGACTGCCATCAACGCTTATCTGGCCTACATGTTTGGCGGGCTGGTGCGCAAAATGGCTTGCCTGAAACGGCCCTATGAAAAGAAAAAGGGTGAAACCGACCGTGTGATCGCCCGTTCCATGCCCCTGCTCTACGATATGTTCCGCCACGGCAAATCCAAGGAGCCTGTGATTGACCTGATAGTGGCCGACTTCGAAGCTATAGAAACCACCAAACGCAACCGCCCTAAGGTGGCAGTCTTTGGCGATCTGTATGTGCGCGACAACGACATGATGAACCAGGACCTCATCCAAATGGTGGAAGACAACGGAGGCGAGGTGATCACCACATCCTACAGCGAATACATGAAGATCATTATAGAACCTTTTATGGAAAGGCTTTACAAGGAAGGCCGCTATTTCGATTACGTGAAACATTCCTTCCTGAAGTCGATTTCGCCACTGGTTGAGAATAAATTCAACAGGTATTTCAACCGTGTTCTGGGGACCACCATCACCATACCTGCCACTGAAACACTGGAATGGCTCGACCGTTTCGGGCTGAACATCATGCACCGGGGCGAAGCCTTAGAGAACATTCTGAAGATACACAGCCTGGTGAAGAACTATCCAGACCTCGACCTCTTCATACAGACCAACCCTTCGTATTGCTGCCCCTCACTGGTGACCGAAGCCATGACGGCCAAAATAGAAGAAGTGACGGGCATACCTGTGGTGACCATTGAATACGACGGAACCACCTCGAACAAGAACGAGAATGTGATCCCCTATCTGAAGTTCCGGAAAAAGAAGAATAACAAAAAAGGGTAGCACATATCAAAGAATCCTTTCCAGATTTGAACCCGGGTGAAATGTTAAATTTCGCCAAGTGATTATATTGTTTCGTAAATTTGTTTATTGAATGAAAATAACCAGAAAAACTCTTAGCCAATGAAACATTTACTAATCCTCATGCTTTTGTTTGCCACAGGCCTGCATGCACAGAATATAGAAGACTCTGTTGTGAAAAAAGTGAACCAAAACATGGTTTTTCAGCTTTCGAAGATACCCGCCGGAAGCGAAAAGTCTTATGGCTTTGATTCCCGGAACGATTTTGCCAAATGTATCGCCGGAAAACCTATCAGGGTAATCACTCTCGACAAAGAAAATTCCCTTTCAGAATTGAACGAATGGAGGATCCCCATCCTAAAGGATGGCAAAAGCTGCATTCTGTTTACCGCCCGCGTGAACAGCGACACCATCGAGATCGTCGACCTGGGAGGCGCACAGCTGGCGAAGGAGTTGCAACCCGTCCTGAATAATGATCTCAAATACCACTTTATGCTCCGGTTGTTTGCACTGCATGTTGATTTTGTAGCCGCTTGTTCCGACAAAACCATGATAGAACAAGCCGGATTTATTCCTCTGCAATCGGCCAAAATGTTTCTGCAAAAAAAGTCAGACGGTAAAGACAAGGCTGTCTTTACCCTCAGCGAAGTGAAACAGATCAATAAAGAAAACTCCCGATAGCCATGAAAAATCTAATCAGAATCTTTTTGTTGCTGTTTGCGCTTCAGTCGCAGGCACAGTTATTGAATGTCCCCCAGGTGATACAGGAACAGGACCAATGGTGTTGGGCAGGAGTCTCCAAATGCACTCTCGGCTATTACGGAGTGAATCTGAATCAGTGTGACATTGCCGAATATGCACGCCAAACCATCACATGGTACAACTTTGGTACAACCAACTGCTGTGTCAACTCTACCCTGGGCTGCAACTACTGGAACTATAACTATGGTTATCCCGGCAGCATTCAGGATATACTGATCCATTTCGGATCCATACAGAACAACGGCGTGGGCTCTGATCTTACCTTACCCCAGATCACCACGGAAATCGGAGCCGGCAGGCCCTTTATCATTCGCTGGGGGTGGTATACAGGGGGCGGACATTTTCTGGTAGGACACGGTATCAACGGAAGTGATATCAACTATATGAATCCCTGGTTTGGCGAAGGACTGCACATTGCAACTTACAACTGGCTGGTTGACGACGGCAGCAGCCATACCTGGACACACACCAATGTGCTCACTACCAATCCTACAGGCATGATTGAGAACCTCACAAAAACAGATATTGAGATCTACCCCAATCCTGTGGAAGATATGATGTTTGTACGTACCGATCTTGATGTTACCGGGACAAAGATATATAACTCAGCCGGGCAAATAGTAATGGAGGCCCCCCTTTCTCCGGATATTGAACACGACAAAATAATTGACTTATCGAAACTTTCCTCTGGGAACTATTTCTTAGAACTCACCATAGACGGTAAGCCTTTTACGAAGAAGTTCATTAAGGAATGAGGAAAGATGAAAGGAAAGATGAATTGTTGAAAACTAATTCTATCTGCCATTTTTTTATTGTTATGTTTAAAGCAAAATATTCTTATTTATAGAACTTAAAATCACCTGTTGGAATATCCTGTTTGGCTTTGTGCAGGCCATTGAGTACCATCCTGTAATTTGCCCTAAAAGCTGAGCCGTCGGGAGCCGGAATAAAATACGGATCAGCGAGGGTGTCAATTTGATGGGGGTATTCTACCACTTCGAAATACTGTTTGCTTGTAATGTTTAATCGTGTGGTATTGGCCCGTGCCGTACCTTCAATGGTAACCGAGTTTGAATCGGGCCATTCAATCTTATAAGTAGCATGGCTTTTAAGGTCAATATTTAATATAAACTTAGTGCTTCCGTTGGTCCCATACCAATAACCAATAAAGGCTGGCTGACTTAATGTTACTTTATCTTTACAGGAACTAATAGTAAACAAAAGTATTGCCGCTAATAAAAAGAGACTTTTTTTCATGATCATGAAGCTTTATTTCGATAGCAAAGCTAAGAAAATTATTAAGGCATTGTGAAGAGTTATGAAATTTCTAGGCTTAAACATCCCATTTTGAAGCAAACAGGCAATTGTTCTTATAGCATAAATACCTTGATTGTTACTCATATATTAATTTAACAAACCTGCATTATTCGTTCACTATGTGTTATAGTGCGATGGAACTGTAATAAAAGTTACATCACTGTCTTGAAATGGGACGTCACTTGAATGAAACGGTTGTCCACTTGAATGAAATGGTCATCCACTTACATGGAATGATGCATCACTTTAACCGAAGGCGATGAAGCAGAATATTAATTGTGTAGGACACACAAAATTATTCACAGGTTTTTACGAAACGTAACCAACTTTTCTTAATCTTTGTAGTTGCAATATTTATCCATTGCAACTACAAAGATTAAGAAAAGTTGGTTACGTTTCGTAAAAACC
>CAZNRQ010000161.1:0-6884 GCA_964574845.1 uncultured Bacteroidales bacterium | reverse complement strand
CCTGTTTCCTGAACACTGCCAAATCCGGGATTAATTGCAGTGCCAAAATTCCTCATAGTCGAGGTAAGGTTCATGTAGGCATTAACTAATGGAGGGATATTCTCATTATAATTATTACGAAGCGTTTGTGTTAATATTTTATTGTCAGCATCATAAGATTCACCAATGAAAACTTCCTCAAGTTCATTAATGGGAGTTTCTATCTCTAAAGGAATTATGGGAGTGACAAGATTGTCTTTGTCGGGAAAGTACTTAGCAAGGAAAAATAAAATGAGATCGCGTGCTTTTACATTGAAATGGGGGTACATGGTCACTTTCCCAAAAAAGTATTTTATTTCAGGATTGTTAATTATTAATGCTCCTAAGCCATCCCATAAATTATCAAGCGAAAAAAAGCCTTTTCTGCTATTTACCATAGGTTGGTATTCTGGTTGAACAAATGATCGCCCGAGTTCAATGGTATATGGAAGGAAATTTTTCAAAAATGCTTCTGAAAAGTTAAAGAGTTCGGAAGTAGCAATATGGGGTAGCCCATTGCTGTCAATATGAACTTTCTTACAATTGATGAAGCGGTAACCACCCACGATCTCTTTATCAGCAGGATCCCAAACAATAAGTTGCTCATATGAATTCAACGTTGTGTCAAACTCGTCCAAATCAATCGATTTTCCTGTACCCCCACCTGCGCTACGAAATGAAATTTCACGCAAACGCCCTATTTCCTGAAGAGTACAAGGGGCATTTTGAGAATTAACTATGTAAATATCATTATCTCCAAAATTTGTGTGTCTTACAAACAAATCGTTTGAAAGTTCCTTTTCTATTAAGGCTCTATCTATTCTAGGGATAATACTTTCCATTTTAAAATTCAAATTCTATTGAGTTGTTTTCTTTTAATTTGTAAACATGGTCTTTGATTTTGCCTGCCCATTCCTGATCTGTAAAACGTTTATCAAAGACTTCATAATTAATGGGTTTTCCTACATGTATTAAAATAGTTTTGTCCTTTTGTTTGTAAAATTCATCCACGAGATATAGCATTTCTATATTTTGCTTCATTCCAATATCTTTTCTAAATTTGGCTAAATTATAGAAAAAATTTGAATTCCGACCTTCAATAAATGTTGGTACGATATTTCTCTTGTATTTTTTTGCGTAGGATATAAAGGTTTTTTTCCATTCCAGATCGCATATAATGCCATGTTTCTGTTTTCTGGAAACCAAACCAGCAGGAAAGTACAGAACAGCCACGTTTGAAGCAAAGGTGCCATTAATTATCTTAAGGTTTTGCGAATTTGTCCCATGTTTGTTAATAGGAATAAATAGTGCCTTTATATTTTGCAGGTTCATCAAAATGTCATTTACCGGGAAAAGAATATCTTTTCTTATCTTGCCCGCAACGTGCATTAATGCCACTCCATCAAGACCCCCTAATGGATGATTGGCAGCAATAATAATCCTGTCTTCCTTTGGAATGTTTTCCAATCCCACCAAATCAACTGATCTGGAAAATTCTAAAATAATTTCCTCTATGAATTCAAGATCAAATTTGCCGGAGTGTTTTTCAATAAATTCGTTGATTTCACGTTCATGAAGGATACGTTTAAGATAATTTATAACAAAAGATGGTAATATCTTCAGGAGTTTTGGATTTTTATTTCCGATAACTTTGCGAACGTCAATAAATTTTTCTAGTGATGTCATTACAGTATTTTGTTCAGCCTCATGCGTGAAATTGCTATTTCATATGCAAAGATAACAAACTTTTTTATTGACGAAATATTGCACTAATAGTTCATAATCTATTAGGATAGAATTTTTGAGAATACTGGAGGTGTATAAAAGGTTCTTTTATTAGGATCTTGCTTTTTCAAAACGGTTGTTTTGTCACTGATATTACTGTGTTAATTTGGTATTCCTAAAAAAAATGTTATAAAGCAAAAAACATGTGAAGATTGATGATTATTGCTGCAAAAAGACCAATTGTAATGACGAATTTTAAAATAATGCCCATTAGAGTGGTTTTATATAATTAACTGTCTCTACGTGAAACACTAAAAAGTAATAAGCTTTTGTGTTTTTTGTTTTTTTGAATTAAAAAAAAGATTAAATTTGTTTTGTTAAAACCACACTTTTATTTATCTTTGAGTGATTTTAATTTTTCATTGACCTAGAAATTAAATTGAACCCTGCATGAGTAAATTCTTTACTTTTTTATTCTTAATTCTTGGTTTTTCGGCTGTAGGGCAAGGTCTCCTTAATAATGGTGCTTATATTGTGGTTTCTGCTTCAACCTATGTTACTATTAATGGTGCAACTGGCAATTTTAAAAATCAGAATTCAGGGACATCTGCTGTTACAGATTTTAAAGGAGATTTATTATTACAAGGAAATTTTACAAATAATGCTACATTAAATTGTTCTTCGGGAACGGTAACATTTAATGGAACAACCAACCAGAGCCTTTCCGGAACAACAATGCCTACTTCTTTTTATAACCTTACTGAAAACAATAGCGCAGGGTTATCAGTAAATATAACAAGCGCAATTGTAAAAAACCAACTTTCTATGGCGCAAGGTCTCATTAATCTTAATGCCAGCGAAATTACCTTGGGCACATCTTCTTCAACTCCAGGGACATTATCTTATACGGCAGGCTGGATGTATGGAGCTGGGAAATTTACCAGGTGGTTTGATACCCCTTCTTTTTTAATTGCTGATGCTAGAGGTTTTTTTCCAATGGGAAGTTCCGTTTATTATCATCCTTTTTGGTTTGCTAGTTCAGCCCCATTAACCAATGGAGGTACAATAAGTATTTCTCATAATCCTACTAATTCGGGATATACATCAATTACACAATATAATGACGCAAGTTGGGGAAATAATGTTATTGCAAGATCAAATGCTGCTTGGACTATTTTAACTGGCAATGCATTCAATATGAACCCTTCCGGTATTATTCGTTTTGGTGGAAATGGGTTTATTCCCTTCGTGTCTACTGATATTAATGCATCACTATTAAGTGGTACTTTTGGGAACTATATTGCTCCATCAAACGTAACAGCTACTTATTTCGAAGTAAACCGCACGGGTATTGATTATGCCAATCTAAATCAAACCTGGTATGTGGGGACTAAGAATACATCGAATTCTCCTTTACCTGTGGATTTGGTCTTTTTTAATGGAGAATGTAATAATCAACTGGTAACTTTACATTGGTCGACTGCTACTGAAACTAACAATAGCTTTTTCACGGTGGAACGTTCTGATGATGGAAATACTTGGACTAATATTACCAATGTTATTGGTGCTGGTAATTCAAACCAGGTGCATAATTACGATTATACAGATGAGAACTTTTCAAACGAAACCTCATATTATCGTCTCAAGCAGACCGATTTTGACGGTAATGTTAAGTTTTTCTCTCCAATTTCTGTTTCCTGCACTTCGGCAGATGATAACATGCAAATATCAGTTTACCCTAATCCTTTTAATGAAGAAATTTCGCTTAATATTGATAATTTTCCTTATTCTAAAGTTCAGATCAAAGTATTTGATGTTATCGGCAATATAATTCTTGAGCGAAATTTTTCCGAAATACTTGATCAAAAAGTCAATACAAATATTGGTTTGAAAGGGCTGTCGAGGGGTGTGTATTTTATTGAAGTCATGACATCGGATTTTAGGAAAAATATTAAAATAGTAAAGAATTAAAACATACAACAATAGCAGGTTATGAAAAAAATCTATTCATTAATTTCAGGATTGGCCCTTTTGGTTCTGTTGATTTCAGGAAATTATGTTTTTTCACAGAACGTCGGAATAGGCGGTGGTTCCTTTACTCCTGACGGATCTGCCATGCTCGAAATTCAGGCTACAGGGCAGGGAATGCTGATCCCAAGAATGTCATGGGCTACTAAACCTACATCGCCTGCTGCCAGTTTGCTTATTTATTCTACCGATGGGGATGGCACCAATGGTAAAGGTTATTACTATTGGGATGGAGGTGCCTGGGTTAAACTTTTTTCAGGAGCATCAGGTGATTATATTAAAAACCAATATGTCAGCGCGCAAACCCCTGGAACTTTTTGGATTTCAGGCAATGGTAAATTGGATGGAAATTTAACTGTTAAAGGAAATGGATATTTTACTGATCCGGGTAGTTTTGTTACCATAGGTACATCTACTCAAAATGGGTCTTACCAAATGACCATGACTCCTAATGCGACCAATCAAAATGGTATTTCAATTATTCCCAGCGGAGCTTCAGGTAAAGGAATATATGTTTCTGCTGCAGCAGTTGGCTTTGATGGAATACTAGCAGAAAATTCAACATCTTCAACCTCATCTACCGTTTACAATGTTGGAGGTGTTTTAACCAGTACGAAAATTGTTTCCGGATATCTAGGTTATCGAACTTCAAGTGGAAATAGCTATGGTCTTTATGGTCTTACAGGTACAGTCAGTTCATACAGCAGTACTAGTCCTGATGTAGCTACCTGGGCTGCTTTTCTGAGAGGAAGAACCGTAATATCCGCTGAATCTTCACCTACATCGCAACCCGGCACAGATCTTGAGATTAGAAATACAACTACTTCAGCAAGTAGTCCCTATCCAGCTTCAACGCTTTCTATGCGTGCTAGTAATCAGGTAGTTACATCTGGGCATTATATGGCAAAAATTAATTTTGGAGATGATTTTCAGTTAGGACCTCAAGCACAAATTGCCGCGATTCGCGATGGCGTTGGAGCGAGTGGTGATTTGCCTTCAGGTATTACTTTTTCTACTATTCAGTCAGGGACGGCTTCCTTAGTTGAAAGAATGCGTATTATTAATTCGGGTGCAGTTGGCATTAATTGTACGCCTGATGCTACATATGCTAAATTAGATGTTCAGGCAACCAGTAATCTTGCATATATCAGATCAAAGACCATAACTAGTGGAAATGCAGGTTTGATTATCGACAGAGCAGCAAGTTCAGGAAACAGTAATATAAGATTTTTTACTAATGGGACTGAAAATTGGCAAACAGGTACTATCGGTGGGAATGCATATAATATAAGATATGTCCCTACTACATTTGATGCGTTTTCGATAAGCTATACTTCGAGAAAAGTTGGAGTTGGATCAGTTTCCGACAACATGAATCAATTATATGTATCTCAAGCTAGTGCTGTAGCAGGAACATCATATGGGACAGGAACTAAAAATGCTGTTTATGGTTATGGACAAGATGCACAGTGGAATTTCGGAATTACTGGATTTTGCCAGGGATCAAGTATTCAATCCGGGGGTGTGCATGGAGCCATAAATGGCAATTCGGTTTGGGGAGTCCTGGCATATAATTCATCAGCAAGTTCTAACTATGGGGGCTATTTTTGTGCAACACTTGGTCATCTTGATGGTACTGGGTTTATGCCTAATTCTGATATACAGGGAATAGGTTCCGCATCCATTGGTGATCTAATGGGAAGTTGGTCGAGAGGCGAATTATTCGGACAAACCAATATGGGCGAGTTATATGCTTCTTATAATCTGGGCAACCAATATACTTCCGGAGTTTCAGCTGATATTGTAGCCAACAATGGAGAGCGTACAGCAGCTTATTCGGTTACTTCTAATGATGTTAAAGTGTATTCGGATGGTAAAGCAAAGCTTGCTAATGGAACTTGTAAAGTTACTTTCGACAAATCGTTTATACAACTCTTATCGCAACAGGAGAATCCTACCATTACTGTTTCGGCTTTGGGCGAATGTGAAGGTTTGTATATTGTTTCCTTCGACAAGGATGGTTTCACTGTAAAGGAATTTCACAACGGACAAGCAAATGTTGAATTTACCTGGATTGCCATTGGTAAGAGAGTGGATGCCGATAAAGTAAACAAATTGCCTGAGGCTGTTAAGGATAAAGATTTTGATAAGAATATAAAGGGAGTGATGTTTAACGAAAATAGTAAAGAAAAATCAGGTCTGCCTATATGGTGGGATGGCAGCAAACTTAGGTTTGATAAAGCTCCGGTAAGAAGTATTGAAGTTAAAAAAGACAAATAATAAAATACCAGAACTAATTATACAAAGCGGGTGACCCCCGCTTTTTTTATGAAAAAAATCAGATTTATACTTCTTTTACTCTGCTTCATTCCTGTTTTGGTAAAGGCTCAGTTGAGACTTACAGATGGCGATTACATGAAAAATTGCTTGAAAATCCTGGCCTCTGATAGCATGGGCGGGAGGGGACCCGGTACAAAATACGACCAGATGGCTGCTGATTTTATTGTAGGAGAGTTCGAAAAACTGAAAATAAAAGCCTTGTGGACATCGGGCTATTTTCAGGAATTTAGCTACACAAAAGATACTGCGATCATCCATACCCATAATGTGGCGGCTATGATTGATAATAAAGCGAAGAAAAATATTATTATTGGTGCTCACTACGATCATTTGGGGTTTGGCGGGGCTAGGTCGCGCTCCTATGGAAAACATGAAGTGCATAATGGTGCTGACGACAATGCCAGCGGAGTTGCTTTAATGCTGGCATTGGCACGACAGATAAAACAGAGTCCTTTTAAGAATTACAACTTTATTTTTATTTCTTTTTCGGGACATGAAGATGGCCTATTCGGTTCAGAATATTTTGCAAAAAAAATGTCGATTGCTGATAGCAGCATCAGTCTGATGATCAATATAGATATGGTGGGCCGTGCCGACACTCTGAATCAATTCGTTTTTATTGGAGGAAATGATACTACGTATATTTCACGGCTTAAATCCATTGCTTTTCAACAGGCCTTGATAAAAACAGGTGAAAAGGAACTTCCCGAAGGCGATCACAGTGCTTTTGCTACGCAGCATATTCCTGTTTTATTTATTACGACCGGTATGGA
>CAZNRQ010000160.1:0-6885 GCA_964574845.1 uncultured Bacteroidales bacterium | reverse complement strand
GATGTATATTACGCCCATCATATATCCCCTTAACTCTCTTCCGGCTGATAAACAATGGATAGTTCAGCTAAACCCTATGACTTCCATCATTGAAACTTTCAAGTATGGCGCCATGGGAACGGGGGCTTTTTCATGGGGATACCTGGCATACAGTACAGTTTTTGCTATTGTGCTGCTTTTGCTGGGTGTAATGATCTTCAACAAGGTGGAAAAGGGATTTATGGATACGGTTTGATGCATAAGACATTATGAGCGAGATAGCCATCAAAATAGAAAATCTGAGTAAACAATACCGTTTGGGAGTTGTGGGGACGGGAACTTTATCTAACGATCTGAACCGATGGTGGACAGTTAATGTCCTTAGAAGGTCCGATCCCTATCTTCGGGTAGGCGAAGTAAACGATCGGACCACCAAAGGAAGTTCTGATTATATCTGGGCGCTGAAAGGCATAGACCTGGAGATTAACCGTGGTGATGTAGTGGGGATTATTGGCAAAAACGGAGCAGGGAAATCCACTTTGCTAAAAATACTATCACGTGTAACCAAACCTACTACCGGAAAGGTCAGATATAAAGGGCGTATTGCTTCGCTTCTGGAAGTGGGAACAGGTTTTCATGCCGAAATGACTGGTCGTGAAAATATCTACATGAACGGTTCCATTATGGGGATGTCAAGAAATGAAATAACCCGAAAACTGGATGAGATAGTAGAGTTCGCAGGTGTGGAACGTTATATTGATACACCTGTGAAACGATTCTCTAGCGGTATGACCGTTCGACTGGGATTTTCAATTGCAGCTCATTTGGAACCTGAAATATTGGTGGTGGATGAAGTTTTGGCCGTAGGCGATGCTGAGTTTCAAAAGAAAGCTATTGGTAAAATGCAGGATGTGAGCAAAGGTGGTGGAAGAACGGTTTTATTTGTAAGCCACAATTTGGGATCTATCCGGCAATTATGCACCTCGGGGGTATTGCTTGAGAATGGTATTATAAAAAGTACCGGCAACATTTCTGACGTTATCAGAGATTATCGTACCGTTTCGGATGTCACCGAAGTTTATGAAAAGACGAGTAGCAGCCAAGAAACCTATTTGGCAAAAGCAGAGATATTGAGCTCTGTATCCAAATTCTATCATTCCGACCCCATACCTTTCTTCTTCAAAATAGGGGTGAATCACAAGGTTAATAACTTCGACAAATTATTGGTTAGAGTGAAAGACGAAAATGAGCAGGTGATTTTTAGTTGCGAAACCTATTTTACAGAAAACAAAACGGATTACTACCTCGAAATACCGGCCAATACTTTGACCCGCGGATCATACCGGCTGAATTGCATTATTTATCAGCCTGCAGTGGCTCAATATGATAATGTCTCTGATTGCTGCGGTTTTACCATATTGGATAATAATGCTGACTTTGCCCATTTGGATACTTTTGACATTGGAAAAGTTTACGTTAAACAAAATTGGAAATAATGAATTTAATAAAGAAAATTCTCTTAAAACTTGGCATTATTCCAAAGCCGTTCTTCACTAGGGATATCTACAAGAACACACGTTATAATATTGGTGATTACACTTATGGTTCCCCTCAGGTTCTTTATGATTATAACCAATCAAACCTGACGATCGGGAAATTTTGTTCTTTTGCGCATAATATAAAGATATTCTTAGGGGGCAATCACCGAACTGATTGGATCACCACTTATCCTTTTATGTCTATTCCAATTGCTTTTCCTGAATCCTCCGGGTTGACGGGACATCCTAGCAGTAAAGGTGATGTAACGATAGGCAATGATGTGTGGATTGGATATGATACAACCATAATGTCTGGTGTGAAGATTGGCAATGGGGCTGTGATTGCTGCAGCATCGGTAGTAACCAAAAACATTGGAGCTTACGAAATTTGGGGCGGGAATCCCGCCAAATTTATTAAAAAGAGGTTTGATGACGATACCATACAAAATCTGGAGCAAACTGCATGGTGGGATTGGGATATCGAGAAGATCAGAGAAAATGTTGAGTTGCTTTGTAGTTCTAATGTTGAGATGATCTTTTTGAAAGGAAAAGAAATTAATAAAAGCAATGGCAGATAAAGAAAAGGTAATAGAATTCTATGATGAGTATATTGAAAGGCAGCAACATGTCGGTATCAATGAACGACATTATAGTATTCTAAAAAAACTTAAAGAAAATGGTTTAAGAAATGACCACAAAGTTCTTGAGGTTGGATGCGGCATAGGTACTTTAACGAAGTTGTTGTTGGATTATTTGAAAAAGGGAACCCTGTTAGGATTGGATATAACCCCTGAGAACATAAAGCTCGCTAAAGAGAGGCTTAAGGCATATACTAATGTTACTTTTAAAATAGCCGATGCAACAGATTTTTGTTTGGATGAATCCTTTGATGTCATCGTAATGCCTGACGTAATAGAACATATTCCACTTGAGTTGCATGCCCGCATGTTTGTTAATATGAAGAAGATGTTAAGGGAAAATGGATTCATCTTCATGCACTTCCCAAATCCTTATCACACGGAGTATTGTCTTAAACAGGGGATGCAGCTTCAGATTATAGATCAGGCAGTTCATTTAAACCTGATAGTGGATAATTTGAAAGGAAGTGGGTTGTTTGTTTCAAAAATGGGAATATATGGTGTTTGGTTGGCCGAAGGAGAATATGAGTATGTTATTTTGCAAAATGAGAGCAAGTTTGAAAAGTTTAGTGAGATGGATGAGCATATTAAATTCTTGAAAAGAATCAGGCAAAAATTTCAGTACGAATGGAAAAAGTTGTTCTGACGCAAATCTAATAAAATGCCAATGAAAGAAAAATACTGTGTGTTCTTTTCAGGAGAATATCCTTATGAAACCACTTTGAAGAATGAATTTGAAGTTATGTCGGAACAATTTCATAAGGTTTATTATATTCCTTCATCAATAAATTCCTTTTTTAATAAAGCAGATTTTCCTGAAAATGTTTACCCTCTTGATATTTTCCAGAGTATTCCGAATAACAGACGAGGAATAATAAAGAAACACCTATGGAATTCGATAAAGATTTTTTTCTCACAATTATTTAAAGATGGCAATTTTGTTCATTATTTGTGGGGATATAGAACATATATAACAATTGTCGCAACCAGTTTGGAAAAAGTGAAAATATTACAAGAACTGATTAGCAAGGAAAACCTTCCTACAGATACATTATTTTACGATTACTGGTTCGAAGACTCAACTTTAGCACTAACGTTGCTGAAAAAAAAGGGGTTGATTCACAAAGCTATAAGCCGCACCCATAGGTTCGACTTATATGATGACGCATATAAAGGTAGGGTCCCATATAGGGATTTAAAAGTAAAATACCTTGATTCAGTTTTCGCAGTGGCAAAACATGGTCAGGATTATTTTAAAGGTCGTGTGAATGATTCAATGAAACCAAAGATCAAGCTGAGCTATCTGGGGGTGAGGCAACCTGAAAAAATATTTGATCGGTATGAGGAAAGATCGGAGAAGACTATAATATCTGTTTCCAATACACAACCATTTAAAAGAGTTCATTTAATACCTGCCATATTAGCAAAGTTTGATTTCCCCATTAGGTGGATTCATTTTGGCAAGGGACCTATGGATTCCATTATTGCTGAGGAAATAAAAAAACTTCCTAGACATATTCGGGCTGAGCAAGCAGGTAACATACCTAATTCAGAAATGTTGAAATTCTATGTCGACAACCAGATTGACATGTTTGTTTCCTTAAGTAGTTCGGAGGGATTACCAATATCAATGATGGAGGCAATTAGTTATGGTGTTCCTGTCTTTGCATGCAATGTGTGTGGCATCCCTGATTTGGTAAATGAAATCACAGGTGGGCTCTTTGATCAAGATGATACGGTTGAAATAATTTGCAGAAAATTAAAAGAAAAAATGCAACAAAGGTTCGATAGAATTAGAATATTGGAGTTTTCCCGACAGAATTTTGATTATAAGAAAAACTACAATTTGTTTTTTCAAAACTTAGAAAAATTATAATGAGCAACTTGTCATCACCGGATGTCTCTATTATTGTAATCAATTACAATACTTTTGAGTTAACATGCAATTGTATACAATCCGTTTATGATAAAACGAGAGACCTCACCTTTGAGATCATTTTAGTTGATAATGCATCATCTGAATGTAATGCAGATCTTTTTTTACAAAGATATCCTGAGATTGTTCTGTTAAAATGCAATGAAAATTTGGGCTTTGCAAAGGGCAACAACAAAGGAATTGAAAAAGCAAAAGCAGAAGTTATTTTACTATTAAATAGTGATACCATTCTGATCAATGATGCAATTAGATTGTGCTATAAGAGATTATTATTCGAAGAGAATGTTGGTGTTATAACAGCAAAGTTGAGATACCCAGAAGGCAATATCCAGCGTCAATGCAGAAGATTTGATAGTATTTCTTTACGACTCATTGAAATGTTCAGAATACATAAACTATGGACAGCGCAGAAGAAAGCAGATGTTTTATTGAATGGGTACTTCGATCATGAATCAATAGTTTATCCGGATAAGATTTGGGGAACATTTTTTATGTTTAAGAAGCAGATTTTGCTTTCCTTTCCGGAAAGGAAATTAGCAGATCGCTTCTTTATGTATGGAGAAGATAATGAATGGTGCTATCAGTTGCGCATATTCACAAATTACAAAATACTTTATCTTCCTGAGGCTGAAGTAATACATTATTTGGGTGGTAGCGGTTATGCAAAAAATGAAAGTGCCGAAAAGGTTAAACTTTTTATAAAACACAAGCACATCTATATGTCAGATTATTACGGAAGAATCAAGACCAGAATTTATTTTCTTATTTCGTCAGAAACCAAATATTTGAAGGACGATAAACCAAAATTTTAACAATGTCAGTAATTGGAAGTATATATTACGGAATAAAAAATCGTCTGGCAAAAAGAGCTATGAATACTTATGTGCAGGATTTGATCAATGACCTTCTTCGGATTTATTCTGAGAATGAAGATCCGGAGATTAAGGAAGTTTGCGATTATTATAAAAAAGGAGGGAAAAGCGTTTTTCCATATAATATTGAAGAGGCGTTTGATTATAAAAAAACGAAAGTCTATTTCGATGAGCATATTGATCTTCATTATGTTCTTCATAATAGCAAGAAATTGTACTTCCCCCGTAATTTTAGCATTGGGAGGATAAAGAAATTATACGGTGGATTAGTAATAGAGCAATATGAGAAATCGCCACACAGGTATACGAATAATGATTTTTCAGTACATGATGGGGACATACTAATAGATGTGGGTTGTGCCGATGCTCTCTTTTCTCTTGACCAAATTGAAAAAGTAAAAAGTTTAATATTGTTCGAAAATCAAGACTACTGGATTGAGGCATTACATGCCACTTTCAAGCCATGGGAAAATAAGGTTGTCATCGTGAATAAATTTGTTGATGATCATATTGACGATAACTCTACTACTCTTGACCATTATCTTTCAGGAAGAATACTAGATGAAGGATGTTTCATAAAGATTGATGTAGAAGGAAATGAATTGAAAGTTTTATATGGGGCAGCAAGTTTCTTAAAAAGAGCTTCAATGGTAAAAATTGCTATTGCATCTTATCATAATCAAAACGATTACAAATTATTGACGGAATGGTTGCAAGCCTTGAAATATAAGACTAGTCATACACGGGGGTATATTTTGTTCTATTTTTACAAGAATTTAACCCCCCCGTATTTGAGACGATGCATTATTCACGCAAAGAATTCTTAATGATAAAAGGTGGTTGAATTTTATATAAGCAAACAATACGATGAGTAAAAACATATTTGTTACCCGACCATATCTTCCGCCATTAGAAGAGTTTATTCCTTATCTGGAAGAGATATGGGGTAGTCGAACCTTAACTAATAATGGGCCCTTCCATCAACAATTGGAGCAGCAACTATGCGATTATTTAGGAGTAAAATATATTTCCTTGTTTTCTAATGGCACATTGGCTTTGATAACAGCCTTACATGCTCTTCAAATAAAAGGAGAGGTAATAACAACACCTTTCAGTTTTGTAGCTACTACTCATTCACTTTGGTGGAATAATATAAGTCCTGTCTTTGTAGATATTGAGCCAGAAACCTATAATATTGATCCGGTGCAAATTGAAAAAGCAATAACTACAAGAACTGCTGCAATATTACCAGTTCATGTTTATGGGACTCCTTGTCAGATTGATAAAATCCAGGCAATCGCAAGGAAGTATAATCTAAAGGTTATTTATGATGCAGCTCATGCTTTTGGAGTAAAGATAAACGGAAACTCAGTGATGAACTTTGGGGATTTATCCATTCTGAGTTTTCATGCTACAAAAGTTTTTAATACCTTTGAAGGTGGTGCAATTGTTTGCCATGATCCACAAATGAAACGACATATTGATGATTTGAAGAACTTTGGTTTTCGAGATGAGGTTACCGTTGTCACTCCTGGAATTAATGCAAAGATGAACGAATTTCAGGCCGCCTTAGGGTTACTTCAATTGAAATATCTTCATGAAATTATTGCAAAAAGAAGAGCTATAACAACCCTTTATTATGATCAAATGCATGGTATTCCGGGGATATATTTGCTGCCACTTTCTGATTCTGTTTCGAATAATTATTCCTATCTTCCGGTTTTAATTAAGGAAAACGAATATGGAAAAAGCAGGGACATGTTATTTGAAGAGTTGAAGAGATTTGATATATTCGGACGACGTTATTTTTACCCATTAATAAGTCAATTTCCAATTTATCAGGGATTATCTAGTGCCAAAAAAAATAAAATGCCTGTGGCTGAGAGAATATCACAGCAAGTGATTTGCCTCCCGATTTACCC
>CAZNRQ010000159.1:0-6896 GCA_964574845.1 uncultured Bacteroidales bacterium | reverse complement strand
TGAAGCAAGAGACCTTAGCATACATTAAAGAATAACCGACCCAAAATAAAAACATCATGAAAAAACTTCTACTCTCATTGTCTTTTTTATTGGCAAGTGTTTTTGGGTATGCGCAGATTACTTTTGAAAGACATTATGGTGGAAACAGTAGTGAAGCTAATTGCAGTGCTTTGCAAACAAATGATGGTGGATATATTTTGGCCGGATATACCACGAGTTTTGGAGAGGGAGGAAAAGATATTTATCTAATTAGAACCAATCAATTTGGCGATACTCTTTGGACAAAAACTCAAGGTGGTGCTGGTGATGATGAAGTTCGTTCTATTATAAAAACAAATGATAATTGTTATATTATAACTGGACGTACTTCAAGTTTTGGCTCTTTAGCATCTAATATTTTGCTAATGAAATTAGATACTAATGGAACTCTTATTTGGCAAAAAGCATATGGGGGGATTCAAGAAGAGGAAGGCTCTGACGTTATACAAACTAATGATGGTGGTTTTGCAATAACTGGAACTACTATGAGTTGGGGTCAAAGTTTTGATGCAACATTTTTGCTTAAGACCAATAACAATGGCGATAGTTTATGGGCTAAAATATATGAAAAATATCAAAACAATTGGGGTTGGGCATTACTTCAATTACCTGATGGAGGTTATGTTATTACTGGACAAACGAAACCATCATCAAATACTGATGATATTTACCTTATAAGAACTAATCATAATGGCGACACACTTTGGACTAAGACTATAGGCGGTGCATTACGCGATGCTTCAAGTTCTATTCAAAAAACAAACGATAATGGATTTCTCATTTTTGGTTCAACTGAAAACTATGGGGCTGGTAATTTCGACGAATACATTGTAAAAACAAATTCAGTTGGTGACATCCAATGGACAAAAACATATGGAGGTACGAATAATGATGGTGCTTGGAAAGGAATACCAACAAGTGACGGAGGTTTTGCTACTGCCGGCGGAACATCAAGTTTTGGTGCTGGCGGCACTGATGTATACCTCATAAAAATCAATTCTAATGGAGACACTTTATGGACAAGAACTTTTGGTTCATTAGGCGATGAAAGTGCATTATCAATAAAAGAAACTAATGATGGTGGTTTCATACTTGCAGGCAATACAAATAGTTTTACAGGTGGCCTTGATTTCTACTTGATTAAAACGGATGCAAACGGTCATGTTGCAGGAATGAACGATTATCAATCAATGAATAATAGAATTACAATATTTCCCAACCCTACAACTGGTAAAGTCAATATTCAAATACCAGAACAAATTGGACAAACCAAAACCCTTGAAGTGTTTGATTGTGTAGGTCAATTGCAATTGACAAAGACTGACGATTTCACGGTTTTAGATATCATCAGGCTTAGCAGGGGTTTGTATTTTATGGTTCTTACCAATCAGGATAACCAAAGACAAACCATAAAAATAATAAAGGAATAAGGTTGGGCAATGGGGCAGTCGGCCCCATCAGCCTAATAGTCTAACAGCCTAACAGCCTAACAGCCTAACCCCGTAGGGGCCCCTATGGGGCAGCCTAAAACCACAGGCCGATTAATATTTATCAAACCAGCGACGTATGGATTTATAAACCGAATAGTCTACTTTTGCACAAAATTACAAAACCGCAGAAATGGACCTCAGGGGAAAAGTTGTTTTGATCACAGGCGCCAGCGGAGGAATTGGCGAAGCGGCGGCTTTGGCCTTCAGCCGCGAAGGCTGCCGCGTGGCTGTGGCTTCCCGCCGGGCAGAAAAACTTCAGGCCGTTGCCTCTCAGATGCCCGATTCGCTGGTCGTGGCTGTCGATCTTTCGGATGTTGCCTCGGCCCGGGCCACGATAGACCGTGTGGCGGAACACTATGGACGCATCGATATTCTGATCAACAATGCGGCCAGCATCATTGTGGCGGATTCCGAAACAGTGGCTACCGAAGATCTCCTTCAGGCGTTTACCGTGAACCTGGCGGCTCCGGCAGCAGCCACCCAGCAAGCCATAAAGCATATGAAAGCCGGCGGTGGCGGACAAATCATCAATGTAGGATCGCCGGGCTTTATGATGGGCATTCCCTTCTATGCGCCTTATGTTTGTTCCAAGGCAGCCTTTTCGGCATGGACGCGGACCATACAGGCCGAATGGGCCGGCAGCAGCATAAAGGTGAGCGAATATTTCCCCGGATATATCAAAACCGACTCCCGCCCCGATTCGCGCATGGGAGTTGTGGAACAGGATTTCCTGATGGATGCCCAACCCGGTTTTCTGATCCGCACCTTTGCTTCGCCCAAAACGCCCCAACATGTGGCCCAACACCTGGTGAAACTGGCCAAACGCCCCCGAACCCTTATGTACTCCGATTTTTCTACCCATATAGGCGCATTTATTTCCAATTTTCCCGGCTTCAGGTTATCCCTGGCCCGCAATATGGCCGACAATGCCCGAAAAAAACTAAAACCAACTAAATAAAACTACCATGCGAAAAGTTATCCCTTTAAAAAAACGACCCGTCGACCTCATCTATCTGGTGTTCTTCTTTATCAATCTAACCTTCATCACCTACGTGGTGGATATAGAGCAGATCATCATCAAAGATCCTGCTAACTTCAAATATCCCATCTGGCCCTTGCCTTTCCTGGTCGATATGGTTCATTGGTGGGGCAACACTTTCGATCCTTTGCAGCGTCTGCGTCCCATGTGGTGGCAGGCAACCATATGGCTCGATGTGGTTTTGTTCGGCCCTTTCTATTTGGCCGCCATGTATGCCTTCATCAAAGGCAAAGAATGGATACGCATACCTACCTTCCTCATCATGTCCATTTTGTTTACCAATGTTTTTATCATTTGCAGCGAAGAAATAGCCGGGCCCACCCCTGCGCTCAACCTGCCTTTGGTATTGCTGGCCAATGCTCCCTGGTTTCTCTTCCCCATATTTTTGATATGGAAGATGTGGAAAAACGAGCATCCCTTTACGGAAGAAGTGGGCGACTGATCACGGCGAAGTCGCCATTATACTGTGCTGATCCGCTATCCGCAAAAAGTATTTTTTTGTGGGGCCTGTGAGCGAAAGATTCCGTAATTTTGAGATATAAATTAAGCCGGATGAATCTTTACCTGTATATACTGATTGGCGTGGTGGCGCTGCTGCTGCTGATCACCATTATTTATTTCAATCGTTTTGTATCGTATCGCAACCGCATCAAAAATGCCTGGAGCGATATTGATGTGCAACTGAAGCGCCGCTATTCGCTTATTCCCAACCTAGTCGATTCGGTGAAAGGCTATGCCCTGTACGAAAAGGGGCTGTTCGAGAATGTGGCCAAATATCGTTCGCAGGCCGAAAGCGCCAGCGGGGTGAAAGAACAGCAGGGAGCCGAAAACAACCTGGTGGCTGCCATGAAGAATGTGCTGATGGTGGTCGAGAATTATCCCGAGTTGCTGGCCAACCAGAATTTTATGAAACTTCAGGATTCCCTCATCGATGTGGAAGACACCCTGCAGAACGCCCGCCGTTATTATAATGCCCTGGTGCGCGACAACAACACTGCCGTGCAGTCCTTTCCGGGAAACCTCTTTGCCGGGATGTTCGGTTTCAGAGCGGCTGACTTCTTCGAGATTGAGAACATAGAAAAAGAAGTGATAAAGGTCGACATCAATACTTAGTCACTCAGAGCAACCTTCGCAGAAGGTTTGGTTAAGAGTGACGGAATTAAAATAAACTATAACAGAAAATAGGGCTTTAGCCCAAACACACATACCATGAAAAAAATACTTACGGTTCTTGTCTTCGCCTTGCTGAGCTTTACGGGCTTCTCCGAATCCTTCGACATCAGCAATTATTTCATCAACCTCAAAATGAATGCCGACGGTTCTATTTTTGTGACCGAGGTGATAGATGTTCATTTCCGCGAGCAAAAGCACGGCATCATACGCTCCATTCCTTTCCGCTATCGCCAGGTCGATTTCCCCGGAAGGGAGAAGGCCGACAGAACGGACAACAGCTCCGATTACGAACTGCACATCAAAGATATTAAAGTCGAGGGTTTCGAATTCAGCACTTCCGAAGAAGGGGATTTTCTGAAGATCAAGATAGGCTCGGGTGATACTTACGTGGATGGCGACCAAAAGTATGTGATCACTTACCTGGTGTGGGGAGGCCTGAACAAATTCAGCGACCGAACCGAACTTTACTGGAACCTCATCGGCCATCAATGGGATTGCAACATAGCCCTGTCGGGATTCAAAATAGAACTGCCGCAGGAGCTGAGCCTGACCAAAAACGATGTGCTGCTCTTCACCGGACCCGAGGGCTCGAAGGATAACAACGCACGATTCGATATAGCTGCCAAAACCATCACCGGCAACCTCACCCGACCGCTGCACGCCAACGAAGGCATGACCATAGCGGTGAAATTCCCCCTCTCCTATTTTCCCGAAACAAAAATTCCCATCAGCGAAATGGCAAAGAATTACCTGGTGGATGATTTTCTGACGGAAATTACCGTGAACAGGAACGGCAGCCTCCACATCAAACATGATTACAAAGTGAAGTTCACCGACCCAAATGGAATGAACAATGATTTTTCGGTGTACGAAAACTTCAGTTATTACGAAAACTACACGGCTTACGGAGCCCCCAAGATCATGCTTCCCGATTGGTCGCTGTGGAGGGGTTATACCCAACTGTCGGTGAGTAATCTTACTTTTTCGGGCGACAAGCAGGATCACTTCCGAAGTTATTATAAGAACACACTTTGGTGGGATTATAATACTACGGAAAAAGCCAAAGCGATATCGGATTACAGCTACGAATATGATGTGTTCGGATTGCTGGGGAAGAGCGATGGCAAATATTTCCTGAACTCAGCCCTTACAGGTGATTTTCCCGAACCCATAAAAAGCGGCAGCATTAAGATCATTCTGCCCGACGGGATTGACATGAAGGATATACAGGCCAATTTCCTTATCAATAATGACCCCGCAAAACCTTTGAAGTTCCGCACCGAAAAGAACAGTTTGATTTGTACCCTTTCGGAGCCATTATATCCCAACCAATATCCTGTTTTGGCCTTATCGTTGCCCAAAAGTGCTTTCTCTGTATCTACCGTTAAAACCATAGGGATAGTTTGGACCAACAACAAAAGGTTGTTCTATCCCGTGATTCTTTTCCTCATACTGCTGATACTTTGGTTCTTTATCGGACGCGATAAAAAAGGGCCTATAGTGGTACAATACAAACCGCCCAAAGACATCACCCCTGCCGAAGCCGGTTACCTTTGGGACAACAAACTGCACAAACGCGATCTGGTTTCGCTTATTTATTATTGGGCGGGCAACGGTTTGCTTTCCATCAAAGAGATCAAATCGGCCTCCGGTGATGAAGACGATTACGAACTCACCAAACTGAAGGACCTGCCGCGGGATGCCAAGAGTTTCGAAAAGACCATGTTCGAAGGTTTGTTCAAAGAGGGCAAAATGGACCCGGTGAAAATTAGTTCGCTGAAGAACTCCTATTATATCACCATGACCAAGGCCAACAGCGATTTAATGACGCTTGCCAAAACCAACCAATTTTATGTGCCCGGAACCCAGGGCTTCGGAAATCTGCTGAAAGCCTTTGCTTTCATCATTCTTATCATTGGCATTGCCACCTCCCTCTTCAGTGGTTACAATTGGATACAGCACAGCATTTGTGCCGTGCTTTCGTCGGGCATACTTTTCCTGTTCGGCAGGATCATGCCCAAAAGGGCTCATTTCGGCGAAGATAAATATACGCAACTGCTCGGCTTCAGGGAATTCATTCAAAGGGCAGAAAACGACAAACTCAAAGACCTGCTAAAAGAAAATCCAAGGTATTTCGACGAGACAGTTTCTTATGCCATAGTGATGGGATTGGGCAGCCAATGGGCCGACAAATTCAAAGGGCTTATCAACTCTGCTCCCGACTGGTATCAGACCAACAGCAACCAGCCGTTCATGACCACCTTCTTTGTTTCGTCCATGATATCCAGCATGTACCACATGGACCACAACATGAATTACCACTATACCCCATCTTCCTCTTCCGGTTCGGGCTACCATAGTTCAGGCTACAGTTCCTTTGGCGGAGGGGGTGGATTCAGCGGGTTCAGTGGTGGAGGCGGATTCTCGGGCGGCGGATTCAGCGGCGGAGGCGGCTCTAGCTGGTAGTGCTATTTCCCCATTGAACTTCACGAATTTTATTACTTTTACCGCAAAATATACTAATACAACATTACTATGAAAGTCATCATTCTCGGTGCCGGCCTCGTGGGCGGACCCATGGCCATTGACCTCGCCAAAGACGAGGCATTTGAAATTACTATCGTTGATATCAGCGATAAATCATTCGAACGTCTGAAACAATTCCCCATTCAAACCATACAACAGGACCTTTCTGATCCGAAAACGGTAAGCAAGCTTGTGGCCGATTATGATATGGTCATCAATGCCGTTCCGGGTTTTATGGGTTTCCAAACACTGAAAGCCATCATAGAAGCCGGCAAAAACCTGGTCGATATTTCTTTCTTCCCGGAAGATCCCTTCGAACTGAGCGAACTGGCCCTGCAGAAGAATGTCATTGCCATAATGGATTGCGGTGTGGCTCCCGGCATGATGCACATTCTGACAGGATACGTGGCACATCTGCTGGATGAGACCGACACCTCGCTTACTTACGTGGGCGGTTTGCCCGAGATCAGGGAATATCCATATGAATACAAAGCGGTTTTCTCACCCATTGATGTGGTGGAAGAATACACCCGCCCGGCACGCTACATAGAGAACTTCCTCTGGGTGACCAAAGACGCACTTTCCGATACTGAACTGCTGAACTTTCCGGGCATTGGTACCCTGGAATC
>CAZNRQ010000158.1:0-6902 GCA_964574845.1 uncultured Bacteroidales bacterium | reverse complement strand
GTTTAAATCTTTTAATTTGATTTTAATATAGCAATTTGTTCCATCTGATAAAATTACATCACCTTTCGGTAGTGCTGATTTCTGCTCAAGAAATTGCTTGGCATAAGGCAATAAATGTGCTATTTCATTTTTTTCATTAAGGTTTAAATGAGTAGTGGACATTGCATCCTCATAGATCATCTTTGCCATAATTTTTATTCTAGGATCGGCACCTTGTTCATCCAAAACCTCCTGGTCAATTGGATTGTCAAATATATTTGCAAATAATTCAATATATAAATTCCCATCAAGCCCGGTTAATAGAAGTATTGGCTTTTGAGGATTAATTGTTTTGCTATTAATTAAAGATTCAAAAAGGTACTTGTGATAGGAAACTGTCTCAACATTATCATATCCTGATTCCAAAAACAAACTTTCAACCATAAGTTTTTCTTTTTGTACGATATCACTCGAAAATGAAAATCTTAAAGGAAAATTGTCTCTAAATTCTTCAATTGATTCATTTTTATAGAGGACTGTATTAAGAAAATGTGAAAGATATTGCTCCACTGCATAATATAACAAAAACTTTACATGTTTCTGATTGCCATATATTGTGAAGTATTTAGATGGGTCAGCAATAGTATCAAAATAATTTCCATAGGCATGTTTATCATCACCATTCAAAAATCTTTCTCTTGCAAATGAACCAACTATGAAATCGTTGCTATTTACATAAAAATATAATGGCACAATATTACCCTCCTTTTGAGCGAGGGGTTCAAATGATACTCCCTCCTGCTGATACCAAAACGAGATCGTACTTCTACTAATATGGACTAATACACAATAATTCATAATGAAAATTCACTATCCTTTTGCTATCTTTTTTAATATAACATCTTCTAAAAACTTCATTCCTTCAAGTATAATAATTGGTGCAACATAATCAAATACTTTACTTTCGCCTCTTTGTTTACTTTCAACAGCCATTTTATATTCTGGTAATTGCTTAATATAACTTCCAATATTCATATTATTAAAACCAAACATAAAATCCTCTTGAGACATTTCTAATCCGAAAAGACCAGTTGCAATTTTATAGTAAGTCTCTGCAAATTCAATAAACCTGGGACAAGGTGATTTGCCCTGCTGTGGAAATGGTAAAAAATAAGACCCGATGCTCTCCATCATCTCTGGTGTCATAGAATCTTCACTTTTCATTTGCTTTTGTTGTCCATTTGCCGCAATTACGACGAAATTTTCCTCACCTATTAGTTCAATAGCTACGCTATTCTGTGGAACAAATAGTTTTTCTGTTGTCTGAGCAAGACCTTTAGAAACCTCGTATTTAACATCCCTGCTACCCTCTGCATTTGTCGGATTAATATTTGGTGGCCCACCTAATAGTTCTTTTGCTTTATCTAACCCCCCAAATCCTCTAATAAATAAATTGGTATAGTAATCATGATAACTTTTAACATTATATGCTTTTAACCAATCAAAGATTCTTGCTCCTTTTCCTGCAAAAACAATATTCACAATTGGTTTCCAATTCTCCATCCCAGGTAATTTATTAGGAGAATTTACCACCTCTGTCCTGAGTTTACAGGCCAATTGGCCAGCATAATACATGATTAATCCAGTAACATACAAATTAACACACATGAGTTCAGGACATTTGCCTGCTAACAACTCATAAAAGTTATTGAAATCGTCATCCTCTAACCTATCTACCAGCTGTTCAAAATAATACGGAGCAGTATTTGGTGAATATTTATTCTCTCCTTTATTTAATCCTTGTATTGAGAATTTCTTACGCTCACACATTTCCAGCATTACTGTTTTAAAATTTGGCGAAAATTTTGTTGCTTGAGCAACTCGCTGTGCTGCAAAACGGATTGAATTCTGCTTAACCATTGCCAACCCCATACCTTGTGGTCCCATCATATTACACAGAGCCATGATATCAGTCGTACTACCTCCAACATCAAAACATATTGTAAGATACCTCATATCTGTTGATAGTCTACCGCTATTGGCTATAAAGTTCGCAACAGCAGATGCCTCTGTTAAGGACTCTTGGGAGCCTAGTACCTTGAATTTAAAATCAATTGCTCCTAAATCAGTATTAATATCCTTAAGACTATTGGTTGGCAAAACTGTTGGAGCAGTACCCCAGTCATCTACTGAAATGGTCTCAGTTACATTTGACCAATCATCTTGCTCTTTTGTTTTAGTATTGTTCCATGTATTATCGTAATCATCCGCTATATCAAGATTAGCAACAGGGTTAAAAATTATTAGTCTATTCGTAGAGTTTAATGGATTAACCTCTCCTAATTTTGTCCAAATTTGTATATATTTTCTAATCAAATTATTACTCATCGCTGAAGGATAAGACCATTTTAATGTAACCGGTTTATGACCCTCCTCAAACAATTGCGCGTAAATATGCAATAATAATGAACTTAGATAGGCAGTCTTATGACTATTCTCCATATCCATATTAGACCATTTCATATTATGAACCAATTCAGGTCTGCCAACTTTAGGATATGTTAAAAAATATCTACTTTCATTTGCATCTTCAATAGGTAAATTCTTTTCAAAACAGGGAAAACCACCCTTAACAGCTTGTGAGGCCATGGATTCATCCGTCTGTGACAGCAAATCTTTAACACACCTCTTTGAATCATGCAACGTCAATATTGACTTAATCGCATTGCTCTTTATTTCTTCATTTTGAAAAAAGAAAATTTCATCTTCTACTGCAGCACGATTATCATTAGTTTTCATTTCATTAGAAAATAGCGAAACACGTCTATTTTTAATAATTATCTCATCTTTAACTGCATTATGCTTTTTGGAGTAATATGCAACAGAAGTATTGGTACTCCCAAAATCAATTCCTAAATTGGCATCAGAAAGTTCAAGATTATCCTGCAATTTGTTTTTCATTATTGCATCGGAATTAGTGCTATATCTAATTATTGCGTATCCACAATCATTATTAGCATATGAAAACTTTACCCCTTTAAAAGGCAGATTGCTCTCGTAAATCTCATATTTGTATTTATTGTCAGCTACGCGATTATCAGAAACGATATGAAGTTTAGCTTTTATTAATTTCTTCAGTTTCTCATCTGTAATAGGCTTTATTTTACCACCTTCTGATAAGTATACTGGAACATTTTTTTCATCAATAACAATCCTAAAGAATTCATCTTCCATATCTCCAACAAATGGAACAGCCTGATATTGAGAATCATTATGGGGCAATTCAGAGTACATAAGGTACTTACCCCATTTTTTTGAAATAAAATTTGGCCACAGAATGATATCTTGGTTTTTTAGTGGTTTTCCAACCTTATATTTCTGAGTCTTGGTGATCTCATTATCAGACTTGGTTATTAATTTCAGGGTAATTTCCAGTTCATCTTTTATAGGATCATATTCACCAAATATTCTGGATTTAATATTTGAAGATTCCACGCCAATCAACGATCCTAAATTTTTACCAAATACATTTAAAGCTAATGGAGTTAAAGGTAGTGCGAAATAAGCATAGAGACCTTTTTCACCTTTAGTTTCAACTTGCAAAACATAAATCGCATGATTTTGAAGAAAATCCTTATTTTTATCCCCTTCCTTACCAAATTCTATCTGGGCTATCTCAGAATACTCAGGCAATAATAAATTCTTAGGATCAAAAAGAATAGCACCCGGCATATCGGGATCGTCATCAATAATTCCTTCGCAACCATAAAGTTCAGTAGAATGATTAAAAAGTATGCTAAAGGGTGTTTTAAAATTTGTCAGTTCAGGAATTTGTTCTTGAATTGTAAATCCTTTGAGCAAGGCAAAGGCCTCCATTTCTTTTAACCAATCCTGCAGATTGCCATTAATATTTTCATATTTAGGCTTCAATATTTGATCCAATCCATCAAATTGCTTACGGAATCGTTCTATATTATTAATAATATACTTTACGTATCCATACAATATACTAACCTGTTCTGGTTTAATATTAGAATGTAAAGGATCCGTAAAACAGCCATTATTCACATTTATAAATGGCTCTTCCTCTTTTAATTGATATGAGACAGACGTAAAAAGAAAACTTTCAGGGGAGGTACCACCAACTACTTGATTTTTATATGTTATTACATCAATAAATGGAATTTTTAAAGCATTCTGTGCAAGCGTCTGATCGCTCCATAACGCTTTCCTTTCAAACAAAGCATTTCCGAAAGCTCCTTTTGGTTCATAGATATTCTCAGTTTCAAATAATGACAAACCATCTGTATATGACAAGTGTATTCTTCTGACCCTTATATCGCTATACTTTAGCGCAATACAAGATACGAAACCCCTCCACTCATCAACCAATGACTTATAGAAGCTCAAAAGACCATCTGCTTCAATTTCCTTGTCCGTAATAATATTGAGTGCATTGCAGAATAAATTTGCTCGCGCAAAAACTGAAGGCATCCCTGAAACGATAGCTCCAATCTGTATTTCACTTTTACCATCCTTATCAATACCAATAGCAGGAGTAATAATATCTTTTGTAAAAGAGGGCATCTTACTTGTAAGAGAATCCCATTTAAATTCGACTCCACCTGGTTCAGATTTACTCTTAACTTTAATAACAAGCGCTTTTATTTTTTTTTCAGCCATAATCGTTTATTTAAAAATTTTGAGATAATGTAATTGCATTATAAATATGTGCCAACAATTTTTCCTTGGTCGAATTAACTTTTTGTTCTGGTTTTGGATTTCCATTCCCTATCAGCTTATCTACAAATGTATTATATCTATTAGATGTAATACCACCTTTATCCCAATGATGTTTGGCATCTAAGAACAATGCACCTATATCCAAATTTTTTAATTCTCCCAGATTTGAGGCGAATGCTTTATCATTAAACATAAACCTTCCTGGACTTACAGAATTTCTTACTTGATAAATCCATCCAGGTATAAAAACAGCTCCATCGAAAGTATATGCAAATTGCTTAAGGTATTCATCAATCTCAATAGTTTCTTCATCAGATATTGAATTATAAAGCGGAAGTTTCTGAATACTCAATTGATTAATAAAACCTTTGACACCTAGATCATTTCGAGTAGCAGCACCATTTTTTGTTAATGCAATATGCGCTAATGACAAAAATGCCCCTAATCTATTTGCAAAAATTTCCCCCGCATTATTCTCGTTTCCAACAAAATCACTAAAATCAAAATTAAAGGAAGATTTGTCAAATTCTATTGCTTTGTATACATATTCAGCTTTTTTTTGTGAATCAAAATTATCTTTTCTTTTAAAAAAATCATAAGCTGCACAAGCACACATTAACTCTGTTATATGGCAAGGATTTTTTTGAGTTGCACCTCCTGTATTTGTTTTTTCCTCTTTTTTATCTCCATCGAAAGACTTGCTTTCAATAGGCCATCCAATGTGATATAGAACTTTATATGTTGTTTGCACAGTTGGATCATTTTGATAAAATTGTAATGCTGCCTGACTATTCAAAGAAAAGTAAGAAGAATCCGCAATTACCCTATCGTCCTTTTTCTCCGTTTGCTTCCTGTCCGGCTTTTTGAAGGAAAAATATTCAGTAAGTAAGGTTGATCCAAATTTAACTTTTGACAAATCGATAGAGCTTTTACCCTCTGACCGAATTTCAATAGCATCTTTAAAAGCTTTTGGTATAACTGGAATCGATGAAGCACCAGTTCCTCCAAATACAGACCCAAATATAAACACTCTTGCACCCTCCCCAGCTTGTTCAAGTTTGAGTAAAAATGTTTCAAGTTCTTTTTCTTCAACTTTGACATCTGTCCCCTTCAACAAACTTCTGGCAGCTTCAATAATGCCATGATACATCAATAATGATCCAAGGTGAGTCTGAGCTCTATATCCATGTGAAAGATTAAATTCTTGAACTGTTCCTTGTTCAAGAAAAAGATCGGACAATAGTTTATTGTCTTCCTGCTGTTCTTTAGAACCAGAGGTGATTTTTGTAATATTGCGGTAAGTCTCTCTTCCGATGCCTTCATAATTTGTCCAAAATCTATGTAGATTTAATTTTGCAGAGAAAAAAGTATCTGTATTAGGACTGCTTATCCCATCCGAAGTCTTTACTCTTGAATATAACTGCACTAATTTTTCAGACTTATCTTTATTTCCATTAAATTGGTCTGTGTCAAGCGTAAGAATTTCTATTTCTTGATCATCAAAAAGTCCAATTGCACAAAGATGTGTAAAGCTTTCTAAACACCTCATCCCAGTACCGCCTACGGCGATAACAAATAATTTATCTTGACTCATAATTTTTATTTAATTGTTCCAAACCAGTTTCCAATTTTCCCATTTTTAAAAGCACGACTTAATATGTACCCCAATAGTATGTACAAAATAAATGCTACACCTGTTGCAATTGAAAGTGCAATAATGAATTTGTTTTGTGCGACTTTGCCAACTGGTAAAAACACAAAATATCCTAAAATAAAATTTACAATTGGAGTCAAAACAGCAAAAATCCAAAACCACAATCTTCTCTTTTTAGGATCCTGAGGATTAGTACCTCCTTCAAATTTAATAGAAACAGAAATTAATGCGGCAATTAGTAGAAATACTAAAGTGACCACCCCTGCAATAATGTAAGCTGTAATTGATGCCATAATTTAGTTGTTTAGTTAGTGTATAAATTTATTGGTCTAAAGTTTTAAAATAAAATGAGTAAATAACCTTCCCTTTGGGAATAACAGCATTGTCCTGTAATGTATTCCGAATAGCCTCGTATAAACTAGTATTTGGTTTCCCTTTGTTAATTACAGATTCCCATTTAAACAGGTCTAATTTACTGCCGCTAATGTTGGCAGAACAATCCTTAATAATAATATCAATCCTGAAC
>CAZNRQ010000157.1:0-6932 GCA_964574845.1 uncultured Bacteroidales bacterium | reverse complement strand
GCCGAAGGCAACTGCGGCATCTATTCGGGCGAAATCCTTATAGATTCTGTTCCGTTTTTTAAGGTCAGTTTCGATTCCCTCAGTTTCGACGAGGGTCGCTATGTGAATATCATGAAAGATTATCAGGCCTATATTGAAACCGGAAAAGAGATCATCCAATCCTATATAGCTCCGGGCAACCGCCTGAAGTTTTATCCCCTGATCACCCATAATGGGATGTATTATTGCAATGACACCAACTATCATTGCATCACTTTTATTGCAAAAGATTTCTATGGCAACTCTGCCCAACAGAATATCGTGCTGAAATCGCAAAAGGTGGTCACAGTTCCGGTCAAGGCGGAAGAAAACGACAGGCCACTGTATCGCTACGGTTTGAAATGGCACTTCGAGGCGCCCAAAGTGATAGTCGATCTTCCGGCCGATGCTCTATACGATTCTGTGTATTTCGATTACCGCCTGATGAGGGGAACCCGCCAGACCTGGTCCGACATTCATCACATACACGATGCCTCGGTGCCCATACATTCCTATGTTTTGCTGAAGATAAAACCCGACACCCTGCTGCCCGGCCTCGACCCTGCGAAACTTACCATGGCCCGCCTGGTTAAGAACAGTTTCACTTACGTGAAAAGCGAATGGGCAGAGGGTTATATCACGGCTAAGATTCGCAGCTTTGGCAACTATTGTATAGTAGCCGATACTGTGCCTCCCGTCATCAAACCTGTGGGAAACATTACCAACAGAAAAATAAATCCCGGCGACCTGATTCGGTTTACCATAACCGATGATTTTTCGGGCATTGACACATACAACCTCACGATCAACGGCAAATGGGTGCTGGCCGAATACGATGCCAAGAGCGACAGGCTCACCTATACCGCCGAAGCAACTCATTTCAGCAAAGGCAGCAACACTTTGGCCCTCACCGTGACGGATAAGCTAAAGAATCAACAGGTGTATAGCACTGTGGTGGTGTATTAATATAAAAAAGGAGAGACAGGACATTGGTAAAAAGAAGAGGCCGCCAGTTAACCGGCGGCCTCTTTAAGTGAAGGATTAATCCGGTTATCGCCTGATCAGAATTGTTTTCACAATACTGTTATCATTATTAACCAGATTCAGATAATAAGTGCCGGTAGCATACGAACTCATATCAACATCAATATGGTTTAATCCGGTTGTCACTGTTTTGTTATCTTCAATTAGAACCTGACCAATAGCGTTAGCAATTCTCATTCGATAGGTGGTATTGGCATCAGAAGTAAACTCTATGCTGAACACACCCGAATTCGGATTGGGAACGATCTGAACCGAAATACCATCCTGGCTTTCTTCAATTCCGGTACAAGGATCAACCACTATGATAAAGGAAGCAGGAGTGCCGTTTCCGCAACTGTTGTTTCCGGCTACCGACAGACTTCCGCCTGTTGCGGTAGGAGCAAAGTCAATAGTTATAGCATTGCCTGTTCCGTTTAAAGTGGCTCCTGTGCCTGAATATTGCCAGACATAGGTGGTAGCGCTGCCAATAACGGGAACACTATATGATATACCATTGGAATTAGAGCAAACCGTTGTGGTTCCAGTAATGGTCCCTGCGGCCGATGGCAGTGGGCTGATGGTTATGGAATATCCGGCAGATATGGTCCCGTTACCACAGGTATTGCTTCCCTGAACGCTTAGGGTGCCACTGGTGGCATTGCTTGCAAAATCAATAGTAACAGAATTGCCAGTGCCGTATATGGTGGCACCTGTTCCTGTGTAGTTCCAAATATATGAGGTAGCTCCACTGATGACCCCTACGCTATAGGCCAAACCACTTACTCCTGCACAAACTGTTGGCACACCCAGAATGGATGCAGCAGCAGCGGGAGTTGTATTTATAGTTATCGGATAGCCAGCAGATATAGTGCCGTTGCCGCAGGTATTGTTTCCCTGAACTGTAAGTGTTCCCGAAGTAGCGTTGCCGGCAAAATTAATGGTCACTGAATTCCCCGTACCATTGATGGTGGCTCCTGTTCCTGTATATTGCCAGTTATAGGTAGTTGCATTGGTAATCAGTGGCACACTGAAAGCTATTCCGTTGGTTCCGGCACAAATCGTATTGGTCCCTGAAATATTACCTGCCGGCAATGGTAATGGAGTGACGCTGACATTATAGTTTGCCGAAGCAACCCCGTCGCCGCAACTGTTGTGACCGTATACAGTAAGAATACCACTGGTGGCATTCAGTGCAAAATCGATAGTTATAGAATTGCCAGACCCATTTATTGTAGCACCTGTTCCTGAATAATTCCAAACATAGGATGTAGCTCCGCTGATGGCTCCGACACTAAAAGCAACACCGCTTACCCCTGCACACACTGTTGGTAGCCCAACAATGGATGATGCAGTGGCAGGAACCGTATTGATAGTTATAGAATATCCGGAAGATGTTGCTCCATTACCACAGGAATTATTTCCCTGAACTGTTAAGGTGCCGCTGGTGGCATTGCCTGCAAAATCAATGGTTACTGAATTACCTGTTCCATTGATAGTGGCTCCCGTTCCGGAATATGACCAGGTATAGGTGGTTGCATTAGTTATTATAGGTACACTGTAGGATGTGCCATTAACTCCGGCACAAACTGTTGGGGATCCCGTGATGCTTCCTGCAGCAATTGGCAGAGGATTAATTGTGATAGGATATCCGGCGGAGACTGTTCCGTTGCCGCAGAAATTATTACCTGCCACTGTTAGTGTGCCGCTGGTTGCTGTGGGTGAAAAATCAATAGTCACGGAGTTTCCTGTTCCATTGATGGTAGCTCCGGTACCAGAGTATGTCCAAACATAAGATGAAGCATCTGTAATTGCAGGTACATTAAAAGAAGTGCCACTCACACCTGCACAAATTGTGGAAGTGCCGCTGATGGCTCCTGCCGCTGCAGGCATTGGACTAATGGTAACCCCAACCGAGGTGCATGGTGACCAGCATCCCACCGCATTGTTTATTCCTCTCACATAATACGTTCCTGAGGCAGTAACAGGATAAGGTGCGCTTGCGGGACTTGCCACGCTTGCCCCACAGGAAGTTCCTTGCCAATAATAGGTTTCTCCTGCAGGAGGAGTCATGGCATTGAGTTGGGTAGATACGCAAGCCGGTATGTTTGCTACCACGGGAGTGGTAGGTGCACTGATGGTGGCTGCATTGCAATACATCACGTAATTGCTGCCGCATGGAACCCCCGTAAACACACTGGGACCCACCCAATAAACTAATGTTCCAGGACCAAAGGGGGTGGAGAGATAAGCCGTATCCCCTGCATTGGCAGTGGTGGAAGTAATAACTGTTACGCCGGCGCATCCAGCTGTTTCGTCAGCCACGATAATGCTTAATGGGAAATCGGCCACCACTTTCATATTTACCGTAGTACTGCCGGTAAGTACCAGCCTGTACCAGTCGGTATCACGATTATCAACACCTGCTATAGTGTAGGTTCCCGATTTTCCGCAAACCACATCTGAACATCCAGTAAGTTCTGTAAATACATTGGGAGTGCTGTTGCATCCGCCATTGGTAGCATCCACATATTCGGCGTAACAATCGGGTTCGTTCTCGATAATGGTTGCGTTAGCCGGACAAACAACCGGGCTTCCTTCCTTATAATAATTCAATGTAAACGTATTGGCATTGTTGCCTCCGCAGTTGTGCGATGCATATGAATTGTAAGGAGCAAGAATCACATAATAGGTTCCATTGGAAGGGCATGTCCAGGTGAAGTCATTAGGAGCGTAGGTCGGAGAAGAACAGGTTCCGTCGATACCCGATAAAATATTGCAGCTGGCATCGGTAATCTTGATGTCTATATCAAGATTGTTGGTGCCTGCACCCGGCAGATCGGGGCAAAGATCAAAATGATAGATCTTTCCGGCCTGACCCGTAAAACTACCCACCCATTTTCCACCATTGCCCAGGTTGCCGGAGACATTATAGCCATAAACAGTGGTTCCTATGGAGCCCAGGGCAACATCTTCCGGCACACATGATGAACAGGCACGAGGTAAGGCAATGGTAGTGGTACGGCAAACACTTTCGGTTCCGCAACTCGAATTGGTATTGCAATGTTGATAGAAGGTTCCTGAAGCGGGAGCTATCCATGTAAGTGGAGTAACTCCAGCGGCAACAACGGGTCCGTTGTAGGTGCCGCTGCGAATGGTTATATAATCGGTAGGCACACTGCTGGCCGAAACATAAGTGGTCCCGCCAACTACAGAGGTTATAGTTGCGTATTCGCCTGCATATTGACAAGTAGTTATAGTAACACTGCCACTGGTTGGTGCAGCGGCTGTTGCATAAGCAGAGGTGTTGGAACAGCCAACCGTACTGACAAAAGTAATGGTAGTGGTGCGGCAAACACTTTCGGTTCCGCAACCGGAGTTGGTGTTGCAGTGCTGATAATAAGTGCCGGCTGTGGGAGCAGTCCAGGTGAGAGGAGTTAGGCCCGAGGCAATTACAGGTCCATTATAAGTACCACTGTGAATGGTGATAAAATCAGTAGCTACACTACTTGAGGAGGTATATGTGGTTAGCGACATCACCGAGGTAATGGTGGCATATTCTCCACCATACTGACAGGTCGTAATGGTAACTGAGCCCGAGGTAGGCGCTACAGCCGAGCCATAAGAGGAAGCATTGGTGCATGCTGCAATAAAGGCAATAGAAGTGGTTCGACATACGCTGGCCGTTCCGCAGGCAGCATCGGTATTGCAATGCTGAAAGTAGGTACCGGCACCGGGTGCTGTCCAAATAAGAGGTGTAGGCCCATAAGCAACAACCGCACCGTCGTAAGTCCCGCTGCGTATTGTGATAAAGTCGGTACCCACACTGCTGCTGGATGAATAGGTGGTTCCGGCCACAACAGAATTAATTGTGGCATACTCTCCTCCATACTGGCAAGAGGTTATAGTAACCGAACCCGTGGCGGGTGCAGTTGCAGTACCATAAGAAGTTGAGTTCAAACACTGAGCGACGGCCTTTTCAGCACTAAAAGAAATGAGAGAAATTAGAACAAACAAAAAGCCCGCATTAGTAAAGAAACGTAAAGATTTTTTCATAATGATTGGTTTTAGTTAATAATGAATTTTATTGTGACAAATCAGAACCGAAGATAGTAAAGAATATCATTTAAAATACAGGAAATCAAAAAAAAGTAATAAATATTCATTTCTACAGGACCGTAGGAGTTTTTACACCCTGCCTGCTCCTTCTCTTTAAACTATTTCGATCCCTGCCTGGTTAATTTTTTAATCTCTTTTGCCAAATCCAGATCGCTATCCGCTACCAAACGTGCCCCCAACCTCTCGTAAACAGGGTTGCTGTAATCGTCGATTACCTTTTTGGTGTCAGCTACTTTTCCTCCAAAATCGGTACTCATGTTCCAGTTTATCCTAAAACTGACATCAACAGCCGGATCCTTTTCGGAATAGGAGCATTTGAGTATATCGTAATTCGCACCGTTTTTTTCGGTCAGGCTTTGCATATCAACCGACAAATGATTTCCATCTATCATAAGTTTTCTCACGATGAGGTATTCTTCGGGTATAGAATTGACCACGTATTCGGCTTTCATAACAGGAGACAAATAAGAGATGTCAAGACTATTATATTTTGTGTAAAACGACCACAGACAGGCATCCTTTAGCCCAAAACTTATGTTTGTGTTGTCGGGATATAGGGCGAAAGCCTCTCTGGCCACTTCAAATGAATTGTTGAAATCGTGCTGATACAAATAGGTGTCTATCAAGCGCACATAGGTCATCTCTTTGGTGTGCCGGAGGTTTTCTTTGTTCAGGGCAATGGACTTTTTGAAACAAAAGACAGCCGAATCGAGTTGGTTGTTTTCAAGAAAAATTACTCCCAGGAAATGATAGGTGCCGTGAAATAATGAATCTTTGCCCAACGCCATCATAAATTCTTTTTTTGCCTCAGCATTATCCTTATGCATGAGGTCCAAACCTGTAAAAAATTCCTCAGGGGGTTGTTGTCCAAAACTTTTGAACGTCAGAAATAGTAAAACTATTAACCCCAATATAGATTTGATTCGTGTTGTATTCATCATCTTATTTTTAGTTTGCATTATGGATGGTCCCCGAACCAATGATGTTGCTGTTGAGGGTTGGGTACCCTTTAAAATATACATCGCCGCTACCGCTTATGTTGACATTGAGCACGCTGTCGGCCGTTACTTCGCAGGTGCCACTGCCACTTATGGTAACCGAAGTAAGGTGGGTTAACATGTCGAAGGCATGCACATTGCCCGAGCCACTGATGGTGATATCTTGTTGGGGTGCCACACCCGACAGTATGATATCGCCCGAACCGCTGATGGCAGAAATAACGCTGGCATAGGTGTTGAATTTGGCATTGATGTTTCCCGATCCGCTGATTACCGTCGAAAAGTTACCTGACGATTCGAAGGTGTTGGTGGTAACCATATTTCCTGATCCACTCAGGGTAAGTCTGCTGAGCTCAGGCACTGAAATGTTGATCCTGATGGGATCGTGTTTACCCAAAGGTTTCTTTTTATCAATGTTGAGCACCCCATCGCTCACCTCCAGGGTAATATTATCTGTAATGTTGGGCTGAGCTTCAATAGCCACCGACTGCACCGGCGAACAGGTGATATACACATCGGCCTCTATACGATTTTCGACTGAGGTGAATGTTTCCACCTGGAAGGTTTTGGTTTCCACATCGCCCTTTCCTTTTATTTTGCACGAAACAAAGAGGGAGGATGCCATTATGAGACATGAGCTGATGGTAAGTAGTTTTGTTGTTTTCATTTTGTTCCGGGTTTTTATAATTTTTATCATAGAGTTACAAGATGTAAGCAATTCAAAAATACTTATTTTTATGATTCTATTTTAAGTATCCAATTAATTTTTAAAAAAAC
>CAZNRQ010000156.1:0-6955 GCA_964574845.1 uncultured Bacteroidales bacterium | reverse complement strand
AAGAGTGGACCACTTTGTCGCGGAATTACTGGACCAGTTTGCGCGGAATTTCCACGTAAATGCCTTCCGGATATCGGTGCCTACGAATCAAATATAAGTCCTGTGAGCAGCAGCAATAATAATATTCTCGCTTGTGGTCTTAGTTATACATCCCCCAGTGGAAATCATGTATGGACAACTTCAGGAACTTATCATGACACCATTCCCAATCATGCAGGCTGCGATAGCTTACTCACAATAGTGCTGACACTAAATACGGTTAATACATCTGTAACTACCTATCTGTCGACTATAACCGCCGTTGCCACAGGTGCTACTTATCAATGGCTGAATTGCGATTTTGGCTATGCTGTAATACCCGGACAAGTGTATCAAAATTTTATAGCCACGGTTGATGGCAATTATGCTGTTGAAGTAACTCAAAATGGTTGTGTCGACACTTCAGTATGTGTAAACATTCAACATGCGGCTATTGCCGAAAACTCATTATTTAACGACATAGTCATCTCTCCAAATCCAGTAGTAAATATTTTGAAAATAGGAAACTTGCAAAAAGCAGACATTGAAATTTCAAACATTAAAGGACAAATAGTAAAAAGAATCAGCACCAACGAAACCAATACAACCCTTGATATTTCAGCCTATGCCAGTGGGATGTATTATATAAAAGTGAAAACGGAAAAAGGAATTGCTGTAAAGAAATTTATAAAAGAATAAAAAACCCGGTGCTTAACCAGGGTTTCCTCCGCCGCGGCGGGAGAAGCACCGAATCGTTAATCATCGTCTAAAAACCAATCCATGAAAAGGATCATTTTTATTGCAGTCGTTATAAATTGCTCCTATTGCCTTTATGGGCAGCAACCCGATTCTATACCCAAAAGGCATTTCCCCCAACATTATTTTTCTATAAATCCCATTAACAGTTTCGCTTTGGACCAACTGGGATTAAATTATGAATATAAACATGGAATTTTAGGTTTCGGATTAACGGCCGGGTATAAGTATGCAGGCAACAGAAATTACAGTAGATTTTTTATATCCGGCACTACCCAATATGGCTCATTTGAGTTTTACAAAGGATTTTTCCTGATCCCACAGGTAAATCTGTATTTCCCAAAATCAAAAAATAGTAAAAGATCCACTCTTTGCTATATGGATTTGAGATGTGCGTACAAATATCTGCATATGGATTCCACCAACTGGATTAATTTTGGCGGCACCGGCGACCAACCTTTTTACAGAAAACAAATTGACAACGCCAGCATCATAAGCCCTTATTTGATGTTTGGGGTAAAGGCAGTTTACGGACATTTTTTTATTGATTTCAATGTGGGACCGGGTTGGGTTTTTGTCGAACAATCAATGATAGTAGCCGGCGAGGCAGAGTATCATCCCTATCAATATCCTCATGCTCGTGTGCACAATGAGTATTTAAGTCGCAACCACTTTACGTTTACAGTTAATTTAAGTTTAGGCGGAGCATTTTAGCAACATTGATAAAGTTGTTTACTTTGAAAATAAAACCAAATAAACGAAAGCCCGACAACATCCCTGCCTGCTTAATAAAATTATGGATATGGCCCCCAATCAAAAACTTTATTACTTTAGTAACCCAATAACCATCACCAAAACCCAACTTTATTACTTTATGCAATGAAATTGAAACACCCTAAATTGAAGAAAAGTCTTTTAGTCATCTTTCTCACAATTTCGCTATTCATATCCTGCCGTTGCAGCAGCCAGTCAGTGACTCATGCAAACAACAAGTCTGAACAGCCCCAAAACCAAACGGAGCGCGAAGCAAAGATCAATGTGGCTTTGACTTTCATCAATGGGTATGTGGTCAACTGTAATAAAGTGAAACAGGCCATGGATATCGTTAAATGGGTTAACTCAAGTAAATTGGTTACAAAAGAATTTCAATTGGCGTTGAAAAAAATAATGGACGAGGCACATAAAGCAGATCCCATACTGGGGCTCGACTTTGATCCCTTGTTTAATGCTCAGGACTATCCTGATAAAGGATTTGTGCTGGATTCAATTGATAACACCGGCAATTATTTGACTTTAAAAGGAAAAGATTGGGAGCAATTCAAAATACACATCAAGCTGGTCAACGATAACCAACAATGGTTGGTCGGCGGATGCGGAATTGTGAACATGCCAAACGGCGGTAAGGTTGAAAAATAAGAATACGAGCGCTAATTTCTTTCAATGTACAAACCTGTAAATAAAAATATTAACTTTGGATGCACTTAGCAAGGCTACTCAACTTTCTGCCCCCGCCAAGCTACCAAAACAAAAACTTTATTACTTTAGTAACAAAATTGGGAATAACAAAACCAAAACAAATGATCATGAAAAAGACAGTTTTATCCCTGCTTGCCCTTATCCTGGGTGTGCTGGTTTACGGGCAATCCAACGCAGATGTCAAATGCCGCATATGGAAGCCGGCCAGTTTTCACAACTACCCCGATTCGGTCAACCTGCCCATCAATTTCAAGCTGGAAGACACTTACGAAGTGTCGGTTTCGTGGCGCACCCTGGATGCCAACCAGACATTGAAAGGAGTTTGGATCACTTTTCCGCGAAGCATGGGAGCGGAGATAAATCTGCTGGACGAATTTGAGAATATAAGCCTCATCAACAAAGCAAGCGGTACAACCCTGCATCCCATTGCTATTTTGCTGCCCAATATGAATGATGAAGGCAACGCTGAAAAGTTCATCTATCTGAGTCCCGACACACGCGCCAAGAAATACCAGATGAAATATGGCATGAAAAAGAAGTGCGACTTCATCATGATCTTCCGCAATGCCGACATTGGCAACAAAGTAATAGTAGGGGAGCTGTTGCAAACTGAAATAGCGAAGTAAGATATCAAATCTCTATTGAATCAAACTCCTAACTTCCAAGTTCCAAATTCCAAGTCCTAATTCCTGACCTCTAACCCCTAATCTATATACTGATAAATATCAATCATATTATAGCTTAATTCTCTAGGAAAATCAAGCATTCTGTATGAATGTAAAATAAAAGTATTAACTTTGTAAGTACTAAGTAAGACTGCGCTGTGTGAGATATTTCACTGAAAACTCACAGAACACTGACTCACATAATACAAGACTTTTTACCATTACTAAAATCAAAAAAACCAAAATGAGACACAAAACAGCAACACTATGTGCCTTACTCTTGTTGGGTTTAGGACTGACAGGACTACAGGCACAAACGGCAGTGCCCGCCACAGGAGGTAATGCCTCGGGCAGCGGAGGCACAGTAAGCTACACATTCGGTCAGGTGGTTTATACCACTAATGCCTCTGCCAGTGGAACAGTAGCGCAGGGAGTGCAGCAGCCCTACGAGATTTCAATAATAACCGCCATTGAACAGGCCAAAGGCATCAACCTTTCAATTTCTGTTTATCCCAACCCCACCAGCGATCATCTGACGCTGAGTGTGGAGGATTACGATGTCTCAAAACTATCTTATCAGCTTTACGATATCAGCGGACAGGTTTTGCAAACAAAAAAGCTCGATACTGATAAAACCAGCATTGACATGAGCCCATTTGCACGGGCCCCTTATTTTCTAAAAGTAGTGGAAGGTAGCAAAGAAATAAAATCATTCAAAATCATCAAAAATTAAACAACATGAGAAAATTATATACCATAATAGCAGTTCTTTTAGTAACCACCAGTGTATTCCTATCACATCAGGTATTGGCCCAGGCTCCGCAAAAAATAAGCTATCAGGCGGTGATTCGCGATGCCGGCGGACTATTGGTTACCAACACACAGATCGGTATGCAGATCAACATCAGGCAAGGATCACCCTCAGGTACCATTGTTTACACCGAAACTCAAACTCCCACCACCAATGCCAATGGTTTGGTAAGCATTGAAGTAGGCGGCGGCACAGGATTTAGTAGCATCAGTTGGGGAACCAGCACCTATTACATTGAAGCAAAAACAGCTGTTACGCCGCCATTAACCACTTACACTATTACCGGAGTTAGCCAGTTGTTGAGTGTACCTTATGCCTTGTATAGTGCCAGTGGAAATCCCGGTGCCACAGGAGCCACAGGTCCAACGGGCCCCACAGGTTTAACCGGTTCAGCCGGAGCCACAGGTGCAGCAGGCGTTACCGGTCCAACAGGACCTATAGGCTTAACGGGTTCAGCAGGTGCCACAGGTGCTGCCGGAGTTACGGGTCCAACTGGTCCTATTGGTTTGACAGGGTCTGCAGGTGCAACTGGTGCAGCAGGTGTCACAGGCCCCACAGGCCCCATGGGTTTAACTGGTTCAGCAGGTGCCACAGGTGCTGCCGGAGTTACGGGTCCAACAGGTCCCATAGGTTTAACAGGTTCAGTGGGAGCTACAGGTGCTGCAGGAGTAACTGGCCCAACAGGCCCAATAGGTTTAACCGGAGCAGCAGGTGTAACAGGACCCACTGGTCCTATTGGTTTAACCGGAGCTACGGGTCCTTCAGGCTCTCTTAATGCCTGGGCTTTGCTGGGAAATGCAGCTACCAACCCTGCCACCAATTTTATAGGAACTACCGATGATAATGATCTTGTTTTTAAGAGAAATAATATCAAAGCAGGGGCATTGACATCTTCAAATACATCATTCGGGCTAAGTTCATTATTGAATAATTCAACAGGTTGGGCAAATACTGGCTTTGGTGCCTATGCACTTTCTGCTAATACCACTGGAACTTTAAACACAGCAATTGGTTTTGATGCACTTTCTGATAACGTGGGCGGAAGTTACAATACTGCCAGTGGCACTTATGCTCTTACCACAAACACATCTGGAAGTAGCAATTCTGTTTTAGGTTATAGTGCATTGTATGACAATACCACTGGAAGCGACAATACCGCTATTGGTATGCAAACACTTTATACAAATAAAGCAGGCAGTGGTGCCATTGCCATTGGGAATGGTGCAATGCGCAATGCCAATAACAGTGCTACCCCATTTTACAATTACAACGTGGCAGTGGGTGTTAATGCATTATATGGTTCGTCTGATGCTTCAACAAATACGGGTATTGAGAATATAGCTCTGGGTTATCTTTCACTTTTTGGCAATTCCACAGGGAGTTACAATATCGGATCCGGATATAGTACATTATCCTCTAATACTTCTGGAAGCAATAATATTGCCATGGGTAATAGTTCACTTAATAGCAACATCAATGGAAGTGGAAATATCGCTATAGGTTACTATACACTTCAGAATAACAAAGCGGGTAGTAATGCAACAGCTATAGGAAGCGGAGCCATGCTATATGCAAATAATACCTTAACTCCTTTTACCAATTACAATGTAGCTGTTGGTTTCGAAGCCTTACGAGGTTCTGCCACGGCTTCTGCAAATACAGGTAACGAAAATACAGCTGTGGGTTATCAAACTCTTTATAGTAATACCTCAGGATTTGAAAATACTGCAAATGGCACCTGGGCTCTTTATTCCAACACTTCTGGTCAAAAAAATACTGCCAGTGGTTATAGTTCTCTTAAAAACAATGGCATGGGATACAGTAACTCTGCTTATGGTTATATGTCACTTAATTTAAACACGAATGGAGTTTACAATACTGCAATTGGATCTGAGGCTCTTAATAATAATAATAATGGAAATTCAAATACGGCATTAGGCGGCGTAGCACTTTTTTCCAACACCTCAGGAAATTATAATACAGCTACAGGTTATAGTGCACTTAATGACAATACTACAGGAAGTAGCAATGTGGCAATGGGGATAGATGCACTTCATTGGAACAATACAGGAAGTAGCAACACGGCAATAGGTTCTAATGCAATGTATTATAATAATGCTGGAAGTTCTGCAACTGCATTGGGTAATAGAGCTATGTTCAATGCCAATAGCAGCACTTCTCCCTTCGAAAATTATAATGTAGCTGTTGGATTTGAAGCTCTGCGTGGTTCAACCTCGCCTTCAGCAAATACTGGTAACTCAAATACAGCATTGGGTTATCAAACTCTTTATAGCAATTCAACAGGGTCGTTTAATATTGCAAATGGGCAATCTGCACTATATAATAACACCACAGGAAGTGGTAACTCGGCGAATGGTTATACTTCACTTATTTTAAACACTACAGGAAATAATAATACTGCGGATGGCTATAGATCCCTTTACTCCAATACCACAGGAAGCAATAATACTGCCATTGGCTATGAAGCTTACTTCACAACAAATGCACTAACCAATACCACTTGTATTGGCTATTCCTCTGGAGGAGTTTCAAATGTAAGCAACCGCGTGGAAATAGGAAACTCAAGCGTAACGTGGATTGGTGGTCAGGTAGCCTGGGGAACCTATAGTGATATGAGAATTAAAGATAATGTGAAAGAAAATGTGGCAGGTCTTTCATTCATCAAAAGGTTGCGTCCGGTTACCTATAACCTCAATATCCACAAGGAAAACGAAATGATAGGTAAAACAGACTCTTCTGAATATGATAGCAAGTACGACATTGAAAAAGTCACCATGTCTGGTTTCCTGGCCCAGGAAGTAGAGCAGGCAGCTAAGGCATGCGGTTATGATTTCAGCGGAGTGCAAAAACCTGTTAATCCCAATGAATTGTATTCACTTCGCTATTCTGATTTCATCATGCCTCTGGTGAAAGCCGTGCAGGAGCAACAAGATATGATAGAAAAGCTCCAAACCGAAAAGCAGGAGCAAACCAGCATTAATGCTGACCTGCAAAAGCAGATCGACGATCTGAAAAAACTGGTAGAAGCATTGACAAATAAGTAAAACGAAGCATTACTTATTAGAGTTATTGCAAACTCCGAAAAAATGAAAACTGGCAAGGGATTTCCCCTTACCAGTTTTTTTTTATAAAGTATCAGTTAGAAGTGCTCAATCGAATCGCTTTTTACATGTAATCAGCTTGAGGGATTTGCGTAAAGTAAAAGTAT
>CAZNRQ010000155.1:0-6968 GCA_964574845.1 uncultured Bacteroidales bacterium | reverse complement strand
ACCGGTGGACTTGCTTATGGTGTTTGTGTTGACGATGTGTCAATGGAAGTAATTCCATTATGTCCTTATCCTAGCGCTTTACTCGTTAATAACATAACTGGCCATACAGCAGATCTGGCTTGGACAGTCGGTGGTGCTGAAACTTCATGGCAAGTAGAGTATGGTTTGAATGCATTCACACAAGGAACCGGAACAACGATTGCTACAGCTACCAATCCTCAGCATATTACAGGTCTCACACCTGTGACTGCTTATGCATATTATGTAAGAGCCAATTGCGGTGGAACATATAGCACCTGGGTGGGTCCAAAAACCTTCACCACCTTGGTTGCTTGTCCTCCACCAACAGCATTGTCTGCTTCTCCTATTAGTCCTACTAAAGAATCTTTAAGTTGGACCAGTGGCGGTACTTTATTTGATATTGAATGGGGTCTAACCGGATTTACACCTACCGGAACTCCTACTACGGGATACAGCGGCATTGGAAATCCTATCAATTTGGCAGGATTAACCCCCGGAACTACCTATCAATATTATGTACGTACAGATTGTAACGGAGCCGGCGATGGTTACAGCACTTGGGCAGGTCCTTTCTCATTCACTACCCAGTGTACGACCCAAACCTTGCCTTATTCACAGTTATTTACTACCTGGCCTCCTACATGTTGGGATCTGACGGGCGGTACTTATTCTTTTGCACAATATAATGTTGGCTCAGTTCAATGTGCTTATGCAAACTTCTGGGGTCAGTCATCAGGTACTGATATTATGACATCTCCTAAAATTGATTTGACAGGAACAACCGCTCCGCGCATGAAATTTGATTGGTCGCATTTATATAATTCTACTTATCCTTTGGATGCTCTGGAAGTAAAAGTTTCTACTGATAATGGAGCCACCTGGACTCAGGTATGGTACAAAGTTGGCACAGATCTTAACTCGGCCGATGGTGCTGCCAATACTGCCCCCGGTACTTTTATCACCTCAGGTTTTATCAGTCTTACTCCTTATATCGGAAGTCAGATTTTAGTTAGATTTACAGGAAATTCAGGTTATGGACCGGATGTCTTTGTTGACAACTTCGTAGTTGAAGAAACCCCAACATGTCCTTATCCTACTGTATTAACAGCAACCAACATTTTGGGCCATTCAGCCGATTTAGGATGGACAGCAGGTGGTACTGAGACTTCATGGGATGTACAATATGGCTTAAACGGATTTACACTGGGTACAGGCACAATAGTTACCCCGGCTACCAATCCTCAGCATGTTGCAAGTTTGGCAGGTGGAACAACCTATCAATATTATGTGCGCGCCACTTGTGGTGTTGGACTGTCAAGCCCCTGGGCTGGACCTTATAACTTTACTACAGCTATTACCTGCGTTGCTCCAACTGCTTTAACCGGAACTCCGGGAACCAATCCTCAGACTCAGGAAAATATTGGTTGGACTGATGCTACAGGTTCTTTGTGGGAAGTTGAATATGGTTTGAATGGATTTGCTCATGGAGCAGGAACTGTGATTACAGGTATTAATACCCCTTCACATACTTTGTCTGGATTAACAGCATCCACTACTTATCAATATTACGTAAAGACAGATTGCGGTACTGAAGGACTCAGCGCATGGGCAGGCCCATATACGTTTACAACAGCTTGTGCAACAATAACAGCACCTTTTGTTGAGCACTTTAATTCTACTTCTATACCTGCCTGTTGGTCAATGTCAGGACCTCAAAGCTGGTTATTTACTAACTCATGGCCCGCATATGGTGCTGCAGGATTAACTGATCATACAGCCACTGGTGGAAGCTTTGCAGGTGTTGATGGTTCGGGTTCAGCCTCTTTAACAGGGATTACCCTAACTTCACCATTCATTGATGTTTCCTCTATAGTTGCACCACGTTTGCGTTTCTTCCTGTTCAATAATAATACTTCTGATGCTTCTTATCAGACATTGAACGTTGATTTTTATGATGGCACTACATGGCATAATGCAATTTATACATGGGGACCAACCGCTAATAATGCTGCATGGCAGGAAATTACTATACCTCTTACCGGCTATACCATTACAGGTCCGGTTCAATTCCGTTTTGTAGTTGACAAGAGTTCTGGTAGTCCTTTCTATGATGATATGGTTATTGATGATATCTACTTAGAAGCATCTCCAGCCGTTCCTGCATTAACTGTTGTACCTAGTACTATTAACTATGGTTATGTTGTAAGTGGTGGTACTTCTGTTGAGCATACTTATTCTTTGTCGGGTATATTCCTTACAGCTGGCCCTATTGTTGTAACAGCTCCTGCAAACTTTGGAGTATCTCTGACTTCTGGCGGACCTTATACCTCTTCGGTAAATGTACCATATACGGCTCCGACACTGGCAGCAACAACTATTTATACTCACTTCGCACCTACCGGTACTCCTACTACATATAGTGGTACTATTACCAATGTTGGTGGCGGTGGAACTGCTAATGTGACAGTTACTGGAGCTTCAATACTAACCTATTGTACTCCTAGTGCAACAACTTGCGATGAATACATTTCTAATGTTGTGCTTAACACGATAAGCAATGCTTCGGCTTGTACATCAGGCGGATATCAGGATTATTCAGCGATTTCAACGACCTTGATGAAAAATAATTCATACACACTCACAGTTACTAATGGAACTCCTTATACTAGTGACCAATGCGGTGTATGGGTTGATTGGAACCATAATGGTGACTTTACAGATGATGGAACCATTACAGTAAGTGGTGGCCCGACAACTTATACTGCAACTATTACACCTCCGACAGGTGCTTCTGAAACAGGTGTTCGTATGAGAATTCGAATTATGTATACCGGTACACTCAGTCCTTGTGGTAGCACATCTTATGGCGAATCTGAAGATTATACCATCAATGTAATTCCTCAATTAGCTCACGATGCGGCTGCTATGAGTATTGATTTTACTAATACTTGCATTGCACCGGGCGCGTATACTCCTTTAGCAACAGTTAAGAATCTGGGTACTAACACCGAGACATTTAATGTAAATCTGGCAATAGGAGCATATACTTCTACAAAAACCGTTACTGCATTGGCATCCGGAGCTTCAGTTCAGGTCACTTTCGATTCATGGACTGCTACCCTGGGCGACCACACAGCAACCCTGACTACTCAACTGGGTACTGATTTGGATTTAACCAATAATGTTAAAACCTTAGCGTTGCATGTAATGAATACTCCAAGTAAACTTGTTTATGGCTACAATGCATATGCAAATACTGGTACCGATCCTATTGGTCCTATGTCATTTAACCTACAGACTCCTGGTACTTTAAATTCTATTGCAGATCAAAGTGCACTAAATTATCTTACCGGTGGTTCATGGGCTAATGGCATTTGGTATGCAACAGTTGCCACATCCAATGAGTTCATAAGCATTGATCCTGCAACGGGTGCTCGTACAGTTATTGGAACAACATCTGTCGCTTTAGATGGTATTTCTTATGACATCGTAAATAGTACCATGTATGGCGTAACTGCTACCGATTTATATACTATTGATTTGGCAACCGGTACTACAACTTTAGTTGGTACAAACACAGGTGTTTCATTGCTAAATTTTGCTATAGATGCATCTGGAAATGCATATGCAGTTGATGCAATCGCTGACAATTTAGGTACCATTAATTTGACAACAGGTGCCTTCACTGTGGTAGGTCCTATTGGTTTCGATGCGAACTACGCTCAGGATATGGAATTCGATCGTGAAACCGGCGAACTCTATATGGCTGCTCATGATATGACTAAAGGATGGCTCGCTTGGGTTAATAAAACTACTGGAGCTTCCTATAAAGTTGGTGATTTTGAAGGAGGTGCCGAAGTTACGGGATTTGCAATACCTTATTGTATGATGCCTGCTTCAGCCGGTATAATCACTGGAACTACTACAGTAACTGAAGGTAATTCGGGTATCGCTTATTCCGTACCAGCCATTGCATATGCTACTTCCTATGTATGGTCCTATTCAGGTACAGGCGTTACCATTAATGGAACAGGTAATGCTGTAACCCTTGATTTTGCAATGGGTGCAACCAGTGGTATTCTTTCAGTTCATGGTCACAATAGCTGTGGTGATGGCGTTGCTGCAACACTCAACATTACGGTTAATCTGGCTGTAAAAACTCTAAATGGTACCGTTATGCTGGAAGGTTTGTTCAATACAGCAACCAATACTATGCGTCAGGCTCAGGATTATGTGGGAGGTTCTTTTGTACCAAAATATGGTGCAGGTATTGCCGATGTAATTACTGTTGAACTGCATAATGCAGCTTCACCTCATGCTATGGCATATGAGTTCAGTCCAATAAATCTTCATACGGATGGAACCTTTACGATTCCTACTATTCCTGGAACTATCACTGGTTCATATTACATTGTGATCAAACATCGTAATAGTATTGAAACATGGAGTGCTGCTCCATTTGATTTCAGCGGTGCCGGTCCATTTGCTTACGACTTTACCACAGCTGCTAATAAAGCTTATGGTGATAATCAGAAGTCATTAGGCACAAAGTATGTAATATTTGGCGGTAATGCTGTTCTTGATGACAACATTGAGGCTGCTGATCTTGCTGCTGTTGATAATGCTGGTACAGCTTTGGTCAAAGGTTATGTCATTACTGATGTTACCGGGGATGGTATTGTTGAAGCTTCCGATCTTGCATTGGTCGACAACAATGGAACTGCTCTGGTAAAAGTAAAAAGACCTTTACCCTAATATTTGATAGTTATTCTAAGAATTTCCCGTAACAGTTTACGGGAAATTCTTAGGCTAACTTTACAATAGATTAAGAGATTTTTTCAAACCCTTAAACAAATTATAAATTAAAACCTAAACAATCATGAAAAAACAAAAACAATTATTATTGTGGATTGTGGGAGTCTTTCTGGTACTTTTCAGTTTCAGTATAAAGGCTCAGAACTTTTCTTTAGATTTACGAAACCGTACGCAGCCTACCTGCAATAGTTTCGAGTTTGATGTCTATCTAAAAGCGGCCACAGCCGGCAATTTCCAGTTTGCCATGTGTCAGTTGGCAATTTCTATGAATCCGCTGTTGGAAAATGGTGGTGTTATTATGGTAACTCCTGTTCTTCCAAATGCTGTAGGATTGAATGCCAGCCAGGTACCTGGTCCGGCAAAATTTTCATACGATGCTGTCAACCATATGATTTTGGTTACGGCAGTATCACCTCCGGGCAACGGAAATGGTACTATCATTTCTGCAACCGGAAGTGGAACAAAGTATATTAGAATACGTGTAACAAATTCTGTATCATATCCTGCACAGGCAACTAACCTGGCTTGGAGTTTTGCAGACTCTCCTCTTAAGACAAAAGTATTTGCTTATGTTGCCGGTACCAATACGGATATCAGTGCAAACGGTACTTTTAATACTACGACTATGACAAGTCCTGCTAATACTACTGCCTTATTAACTACTATTGCTGTCCCTGTGGCACAAACAGTAACTGGTAATAATGGTACTTATTGTGGTATTGCCGGAGCAACGGGTGCGCCAGTGGGTCTTGCTGCTTCAGTTAATGGTGTAGCTTATCAATTATGGAAAGACGGTACTGCTGTACCTGGCGCTATCATTTTTGGTAGAACTGCTGTTGGAGGTGTTTCGAGCATTTCTTTTGGCAATCAAACTCAAGGGTTGTATCAGGTTTCTGCTTATGTATGCGGATCAGGCCTGTTCCCAACTTCTGCTACCATTTTAGCTCCTACGACACCGGAAAATGTGAGTGTTGCTATTACCACTGATCAGCCTGGCGATGGATTAGCACTTGCTGGCCTTACCACGGTAACATTTACAGCTAATCCTGACGCATTTAGTCTTGGAACTGCGATGACCTTAGACTGGTATGTTAATGGTCTTTATCAATATTCAGGTTCTGCTGCTGACTTAAATTTTGTATACGATGTTAATGTGGGTGATGTAGTTCAGGTTCAAATGAACGCTGATCCTACTGCTTGCGTTACTCCTGCAGTTGCTACTGCTCAGGTGACAATGCATTCTCAAGGACCAGCCCTATTTACTTTAAGTGGTGCTGCTACTGTTTGCGAAGGTGCAACTCCTCCTGTAACCTTAAGTGGTTCCGAAGTGGGTTATACTTACCAGTTATATGTTGACGGAACTACTGCATATCAGCTTTTCAAAAACGGAACGGGCGCTCCTTTAGTTTGGAACGTTGGTTTGGTTGGAAATCATACTTATACTTGTGTGGCTTCTAGTCCTGCTACTCCAATGACGGGAAGTGCTACTATTCAGGTTGACCCCAATCTGACTCTTACCAATTCAATTTCAACTCCTTTGACCACATTGTGTTCAAACACTTCGGTTACAATTACTTGTACTCATAATTATCCGGTAGCAAGTTGCGATTGGTATGTGAACGGTACTATTGTTGCTAACGGTATGGATTTAACTTACACTCCATTGAATGGTGACGCAGTTTACTGTGTTTGCCATACTACTACAGGAGCTTGTTGGACAGCCACTACTGCTACTTCTAATACTATTAACTTTGTTGTTAATGCCACTAGCAATGCTCCGGCTGATGTAATCAGCGTATGCGATGGTCCTTACTCTTGGCATGGTCAATTATATGCTACCACTGGTATTTATCATGTAACTGAAAACTGCGTAACTTATACCCTTGATCTTACCATCACTCCAAGCAGCAATGCAACAGCTGATGTTGTAAGTGTATGCGATGGACCATATACATGGCATGGCACACCTTATTCAGTAAGTGGTCTATATCATGTTGTTGAAAATTGTGTAACTTATACTCTTGACCTTACCATCACCCCAAGCAGCAATGCTCCGGCTGATGTAGTAAGTGTATGCGATGGTCCTTATACCTGGCATGGTCAATCCTATGCTACCACTGGTATTTATCATG
>CAZNRQ010000154.1:0-7011 GCA_964574845.1 uncultured Bacteroidales bacterium | reverse complement strand
GTCGGGATGAGAAGACTCGAACTTCCGACCCCCACGTCCCGAACGTGGTACGCTAGCCAACTGCGCTACATCCCGAGGGTTAAATTCGCCGCAAAGGTAAGAATTTTAATTAAAATCACTGTTCCAACTTCATTTTAATTTTGGAAGAGAGAATATCTATGGCAACATGATTCTTGCCGCCCTGAGGTATGATTATATCGGCATGTCTTTTTGATGGTTCTATAAACTGGAAATGCATAGGTTTAACCCATTTCTCGTAATGATTCAAAACTTCAGAAAACGAACGTCCGCGTTCTTCAATATCGCGGCGGATGATCCTCATCAAACGGTCGTCCGATTCTGCATCGACAAAAACACGGATATTCAGTCGCTCCAAAAGCTTAATGTTGGTAAACAGCAGAATGCCTTCGACAATTATTACCTTTTTGGGTTCAATAGGAATGGTGTCTTTAGCTCTCGCGCATGTCAGGTAAGAATAAATAGGCATTTCTATCGGTTTCCCCTTTTTAAGCATGTCAAGCTGTTTGATAAGCAGTGAAAATTCTATGGACGAGGGGTGGTCAAAGTTGATCTTTGCACGTTCTTCAGCGTTCAGATGTCCGTTATCCTTATAATACGAATCCTGCGAAATGACAGCGACTGAGCCTTTCGGGAAGTCGCTCATGATCTTCTTTACAACCGTAGTTTTACCGGAACCAGACCCTCCGGCTATACCTATAATGAGCATAAAAAATATTTTTCCAAACCTACTTATTTTTTGGGAAAATGAACTGAAATTTTACATCTAAATTACAATATCCCCTTGGTTCACGATTAAATTTAAAATGAGACGATCAAAATGTTGCTGTATTCCGATTCGACTCCATGATCATAAACTACTTTGTAACGGGCAAAATAAGTATGATTGGGCTTCAGGTCTTCAAAATAAACACTTCCGAAATTCACGTGTTTTATCTTCCAGTCCTCACTTTTTTCTCGGTATTCCAATATTATGTCATTTGGAATGACATAAGTATCGGGCTTGTACTCAAATTTGTATCTGCCTGATGTTTGGGAAAGCGAGTCAAACTTCAAAATATACGGGGCCTCCAGTGTGGTTGTAGCAAAATAGCATAACGGTCCTATTTTTTCACCTTTGCACATGGTGTAAATACAAAACTCGTAAGAAACTCCCGGTAGCAAAGATTTGAATTCAAAAGAAGCCTCATGTTCTGTACCCACTACCTGGCGATCAATATATGTGGGAACAGTATCTACAGTTTTATAAAACACATCCTGATTTCCCTGGCTAAAATATGGTTTGTATTTGATCAGAAAATTCTTTTCATATTCACGTACCTTGGGATCATTCCAGAATTTTTCGGGCAAAGAGGGACGGAAAAACATTCCCTTGATGCACGAAGTGGAATAAACGACAAGATTCATACCAGTGGGTGCGCCACCGCATTCGTCTTGTGCTGAAAGATTTATATGCGAAATACCCAGTATCAAAAAGAATATTATTTTTTTCATGCAGCGGTTATTTGTTTTACAATTATTTAAATGTCACTGGTTCTGCAAATATAAAGATTATTTTATCCTTGCTTTTACTTATAAAAAAGAATTTGGCTGAATGAAAAAAATATTCCAATCTTCTTGTTTTTAATTTTTTAATGTTATTATTTTGTCAAAAAAATACCCATATGAAAAAACCAATCCTTTTCAGCCTTTTCATTTTTTGTATGATCACCGGATATGCCCAACAACAGGGTCAGGCGAAACCTTTTCAGTATTTATACGATGATGTGCTTATCAGGCAAAAATCCATGGAAGATCCGGGTCTGGCTGATAAGTATGTGGTCTATGAAGAAAACATAAAACAGATAATAGCCTCCTTAAAGGCTAATGAAAATAAAAGTGGTTATAAAACCGATACTCTTATAAACGGCAAACGCATTATCCCGGTAGTTTTTCACGTAATCCACAACGGGGGACCCGAAAACATTAGCCGTGAACAGATAGAAGATGCCATTAAATTAATCAATATCGACTATAATAAACAGAATACGGATACCGGGACTGGCCATACTTATCCTGATTTCAATGCATTGAGAGCTGATTGCCAGATCGAGTTCCGACTCGCAAAGCTTGATCCAAGTGGAAATTGCACAGACGGTATCATACGACATTTCGATCCACAGACCAACTATGGATATTTTAGCACCATGAGTCAATATTGCTGGCTGCCCAGTAGGTATCTGAATGTTTTTACGGTAAACTATATTTACCCTGAAGGAATGTCCTTACCCGACGGTGCTTTTATCGGAGGTATGTCTCCTTTTCCTCCAAGTAATACCTTGTCTCAGGCATTGACAGGTGGTGATACTTTGGCTGATGGAGTTCTTATACGTCATGATGGAATAGGAAGCATTGGAACAGCTACTACATTAGGGGGAATGCCCGTAAATGCTCTGAACCGAACTTTTACTCATGAAAGCGGACATTATTTTAATCTCTATCACCCATTCCAGACCGGACCATTATGCGTGATATTCGGGAGCGATGGTTGTGGTTCAACTCTCTTAGGTTGTGGAGATGAAGTAGCTGACACCCCCCCGGTACAGACAGCCTCTCAAAATACCACTCTAAGCTGCTATGCTCCGGGAAGCCGCAATACCTGTACTAACGACAGCCCCGACCAGCCCGACATGATTGAGAATTATATGGACTACCAATGGGGCTATTGTACCAACCTTTTTACACAAGGACAACTCGCCCGTATCAATGCCACCATGCAATCTGACAGAAGGAAACTATGGTCGAAGGAGAACCTGATTTTTACAGGTGTTATGGACACCACTCCTGCCCATTGCGCTCCCATTGCTGATTTTATTTCAAACTCCAGACTGGTTTGTGTTGGAGGAAACCTTCAGTTTACTGACTTTTCCTATTCCGGTCAGGCTCAAAGCTGGCTTTGGACCTTTGATGGAGGAACACCATCTACATCAACCGACCAAAACCCTTTGATCACATATAATACTCCCGGGATTTACAATGTTTATCTGAAGGTCATGAATACCAATGGTAGTGACTCCATCATGAAACAAAACCTTATCACGGTGAAGCCTCTTACCGCAAGTGCACAGGCTCCTTTTACCGAAGATTTCGAAGCCGTTATCCTCAATAATGGATGGTATATAAACAATGATGCCGGAAATGCTTGGGAAATTACCGATACTGCCTTTTTCTCTGGGGCAAAGTCCATCCGTATTAAGAACTTCACTGGCAACAATGCCGGTAGTTTTGATGAAATTATCACACCTGCATACGACTTGACCTTATTGCCTACTGATGGAACCCCTATGATAAAATTCCGTCTGGCTTATGCCGGAAAAATTAATGCAGGAACCATTGTTACTTCCGCTGATACTGCTTTCGACGCCCTGAAAATGTTTGCTTCTGTGGATTGCGGGGAGACATGGTCGGAGAAGTATTCCGAAAACGGAATAGCTCTGAGCAGCGCCAATGCAGTTTCAGGCAGTTTTGCTCCGTCATCCTCAGCAGAATGGAAACTGGTTTCACGCCCACTACCTTATTCCTATCTGAGCAACAATCATATTATGTTCAAATTCGTGTTCCATTCCAATGCCGGAAACAACCTTTATATTGATGACATTAATATTACGGGGTCCACAGTAGGATTTGATGAGATCGCTTTATCGAAATTGAATTTCACCATTCAGCCCAATCCTGTTTCTGATGTTTCTGAGATACAATTCAACCTAGAGATACCGGCACTAACCCGTATCGTCATGTATGATGTATTGAGTAATGAGGTAAAAGAAATTGCCAACACCAGGTTGGGTGCTGGTCTTCACACTTTTTCCATAAACAAAGATGACTTTGGGGGTAAAGGAGTCTATTTTGTACGGGCCGAGTTTGAAGGAAATATTATGGTAAGGAAGATTGTGGTGGAATAGGGCTTATTGCGTTTCTTCTTTTAAATGCCTTCCAAATAATAACCATAACTTAACAACACCCAAGTCCTTTTCTCAGTACTTTTGCAAAATAATTGGCTGATTAAAAGGATGAGAAAGACTTTATTTATTTTATTACTGTTGCTGGGAAAGGGTGTATGGGGACAACTAGCCATAAACACCACCCTGACTCCTACTCAAATGGTGCAAAACGTCTTTCTGGGCAGCGGGGTTACGGTATCCAATATCAGCTACACCGGTGGTGCCACCTCAAGAGGGTCTTTCTCCAACGGGAACACTACGAATCTCGGTCTCAACAGCGGTATATTACTTTGTACAGGATATTCCTCTCAAATACCTAATCCGGCCACCTATTTTATGTCGACAAATCTGGGACTCGCGGGCGATGCCAACCTCAATAGTATAAATAACGGTTGTCTGACTTACGATGCCTGCATTCTGCAATTTGATTTTGTGCCATTGTCTGACACCATCAAGTTCAAATACGTTTTTGGTTCAGAGGAGTATCCCAACTATATCTGCTCTCAATATAACGATGTGTTCGCCTTTTTTGTCAGCGGGCAAAATCCATCAGGAGGAAACTATAACAACTACAACATTGCACTCATTCCCGGTACCAATATGCCGGTATCGGTCAACAGTGTTAACTCGGGGACTCCCGGTAGCGGATTCAATTCCAGCGGCTGTCAGTCGCTCACATATTCCAATTATTTTGTGAATAATGCTACCATCAATGGAGCAAGCATCGCATTCGGCGGATTCACCAAACCACTGGTGGCAAAATGTCACGTTGTGCCCTGCCAGACCTACCATTTAAAGATGGCGGTAGCTGATGGATACAATGGCCTATACGACTCTGGTGTATTTCTCGAAGCCAACAGTTTTTCATCAAATACGGTTAACGTCAGTACTTCTTACACCGATACAGTAATGGGTAATTATGCCATTGAAGGCTGTTCAAACGGTATCATATCATTTACAACACCTTCTCCATTGACCACAAACCTAACCATAAATTACACTGTTTCAGGATCCGCCACTAATGGCGTTGATTATACTACTCTGCCGGGAACTATAACTATACCTGCCGGACAAGATTCGGTAGGCCTGATTGTACATCCTCTTGCAGATGGAGTGACTGAAGGAAACGAAACAGTAATCATTTCTTTTACTGTAGGATGTACAACTTTACACGACACTGTTAATATTATTGACAATATTCCTCTGATTGTCAATGCGGGAAGCGATACTGCCATATGTACAGGCAATAATGTCTTACTCGGAGCCACCACCACCGGAGGCATTGCTCCCTTTACCTACAATTGGAATAACGGGGCAGGAAATGGAATCCCTGTTACAGTGAGCCCTGCGACAACGACCACTTATATGGTTACTGTTTCAGATCATTGCGCTTCTACGGCAACTGATAATATCATGGTGACTGTCGATCCTTTAGCCATAGTTACTGCCAGTGCAAATCCTACGACAGTCTGTAGCGGACAACAGGCAACGCTTACCGCTTCAGGAGCCGCTACTTATATCTGGACACCTGGAAACATCACGGGAAGCAGCATTAATGTTTCACCCTCTTCTACTACAACCTATTCCGTTACTGGAAGCAGCACCGGAGGATGCACTGGAACAACCGCAATTACTCTAGATGTTACTAACATTTCTGTATCAGCTACCTCCTCCGAAGAGAACTGCGGTCATGCCGACGGAACGGCCTTAGCCAATGCATCAGGCAATTGCGCAGGCAACATAAATTATAATTGGAGTTCCGGACAAACGGTAGCTTCAGCGACCAATCTTTCAGCCGGAAATTATATCGTGACGGTGAGTTGCAGCGGATGCAGCAGCACAGCCTCCGTCACAGTGAACGAATCGGCTGGTCCACATGCTGATTTTATTGCAAATCCTATGGTTACTTCCATTACCAGCCCCAACATTAACTTTATGGATAACACCCAAAATAACATAATATCATGGTCTTGGAACCTTGGTGACGGGTCTGGTGAAACTTCTTCCTCATTCATTCACACTTACGGGCAAACCGGAAATTATGTGGTGACCATGACAGTAACCGATGCTTTCGGATGCACTGACTCTGTAGTCAAGACCATCATCGTGAACGATTTCTATACGCTATATATCCCCAATGCTTTCACACCTAACGGTGATAGGGTGAACGATGTGTTTACACCTTTCGGGACCAATGTGGATGGGGATAATTTCGAAATGACCATCTTCAACCGCTGGGGCAGCATGGTTTATGACACCCGCAAATGGACCGGCAATCAGTGTGAAGGATGGAACGGCACCATCAACAACAGCGGTACTTATGAAAAAGCGGTAACAGGCGTATACACCTATAAGATACACGCGGGTAATCAATACGATGGATTTAAGAATTATTATGGGGAAGTAGTACCGGTCCCATAAATAATATCCTTATCCGAAACCTTTAAAAAATCATCATTTATTTAAACATCGCACTTTCTTTATCCAGGCGAACCATATCTTCATCCGACAGTCGGAACGTCATGGCTCCGGTGTTTTCTCTGACATGATGTTCTTTGGTGGCCCCGGGAATAGCAACAACAGTTTCGCCGTGAAAATGTATCAGCCAGTTCAGGGCTATTTGAGAAGTAGAAACCTGATATTTCTGAGCCAGCTCTTTTATTAGATTAATAAGGGATCGGCTTTTTTCAAGACCGGCAGGTTTGAACTTAGAGTTGTGTTTTCTGAAGCCTATGTTTTTTAACAGCGAAGGATCATCATGAAATTTACCGGTTACCAATCCCTGAGCCAAGGGGGAATAGGCAATGATGGTGATGCCAAGCTTCTTTGCCATGTCCATCACTCCGCTGGATTCTATGCGGCGGTCGAGGAGGCTGTAAGGCATTTGGTTTGTGACCAATGGAATCCCTTTCTTGTCGAGAGTTTCCCAGGCATTCTTCATCTTTTCTGCGCTGAAATTGCTCACGCCTATGCTTTTGATCAGCTTGCGTTCGATGAGTAGAGCCATGGCTGA
>CAZNRQ010000153.1:0-7019 GCA_964574845.1 uncultured Bacteroidales bacterium | reverse complement strand
CTTTAACGGCATCCTGATAATTATCGCTATAGCCGCAATGGGCTGTAAAGATATATTGTACGTCAGGAAGTTTGGTGATTATCGAAACTGATTTTACGGCTAAGGGATGGTCCATATCAAAGAACTCTATTGACTTATCAATCTTGCCTGATTTTAATGTGATGATATCTCCGGTGAACAAGTACTTATTATCCACCAGATAGCACATTGAGCCGCTGGTATGCCCTTCGGTAAGAATTCCCTTTACATTTCTTTTGGTAAAGGTTAGTACCTGCTGATCATCTAGCAGGGTATGCGGTCTTCCACCTAAGCTGTTATTAAAGAAAAGAAATTTGTGTTTCTGTCCGTTGAGCATTTGCGATTCTGGCTTCGATATGTATATTTTGGCATTTTTAAATAGTTCCAATGCTCCCACATGATCTCGGTCGGTATGTGTTAATAGGACGCTTGTCACACTGACTGGATCAATGTTGAGTTCCTTAAGTCCGGCTGAAATGGTCTTAACATCATTTCCGGCATCAATGGCAATAAACTGGTTGCTGTCTTTTATCAAAAACATATTAACGTATGAATCCTTAATGGCGTAGATTCCATCGACGACCATTCCAGTCTTAACCGGAGTCATATTTTTAACTAAAGAATTAATTTTAAAATAGAACCCTATTCCTACTAACAGTAATAGAACTATTAATATGCCAATGGTAAGCAGTATCCTTTTGAAGATTTTTTTCATGATAAAGTTTTTTTATACTGAGGTTATCAGTGAATTATTATTAGCGAAGTTAATAAATTTCAGGGTGCAAAGATAAAATTACATTATTTGGTTAGCCCGCCATCAATTCTGGCAAATTCAATGTCGTTGGGTTCCCATAATTCAATTTTATTGCCTTCAATGTCCATGATGTGAACGAATTTCCCATAATCATAACTTTCCATAGTGTCTAAAATGGTTACGCCTTCCTTTTTTAGTTCTTCAATAAGTTTTACCATATTTTCGACACGATAGTTGATCATGAAGTCTTTTGTTGAGGGTTCGAAGTATTTGGTTTTATCAGAAAAAGGGCTCCACTGTGTAAAGCCTTTTTTAGTTGAATCAGCCCCCTGATACCATGCAAAGCATGTCCCATATTCATCCGTATTAAGTCCCAGATGTATCTTGTACCACTCTTTCATTTTATTAGGGTCTTTGCACTTGAAAAAGATACCTCCTATGCCAGTGACTCTTTTCATCTGGGAGGGTTGAGAAGATAATCTGTCGAGCGTGCTCTTTAAAGCAAATCCCAAACTAAAAGAGGTTGCCAGAGCAAGGAAAATAAGTGTAGTTTTTTTCATCTTTGTAATAGTATAGGATGATCACTTCATTGTCATTGTTATTCAATAATAGCGGTAGGAGTGAGTGACTTTTCTTCGTCAACTATTTCGCTTAGCAGAGGTTCCACATCAGAATAATCTTTAATGATCTTGATGGTAATCAAAGCCAGAGGAACTCCCAGTATATTACCTATCATGCCGGCAATGGTACTTAGGGTTACATCGGAAATGTTTTCGGCATGCCACGAGAAGCGAAAAACGATCTGCCCCAAAACACCGCTTATGATCCACAGTGCCCACCACCAGCCCAAATAGGATGTTCGCAAATCTTTGGTCAAACTAATCTCCTTGCCCACCAAAAGTTCTCGGGTAACCGTATGCATTTCTTTCATGATCTGGAAAGGTCTGTATAAAGAAACAATGGGAACAAACCAACAACCGGCTGCCCAGCCTTCTGTCTGAGACAAAAGATCATACTTTTGATGAAGATTATAGTATGCTCGTCTGAACCACATAATAAAAGTTACTCCAGAAGCAATATACGCGATCAGGTAAATAATGGCAATGATTTGCTCCCGGGCATCATTTGCATTTGCCGTGTCCATCGAAATGTAGCCTCCATCCTTAGCATATTGAAGGAGATCTAACTGGAAATAGGCAGAAATGAATGAGACTACCTCCAATCCCAAAACTATCCATATCAGTATCATAGCAGTTTTTGCTCTTTGCTGGTTTGGTCTGACATTTCCCATAGTTATATTGAATTTTAAGTTATTATTTTATTGAAACAACCAACTCCTATTGGCAGTTGTTATTTAATCTTTTTCAAAAATAAATAAAAAATCAATAAACAATGAACCCCGTGCAATAAAGATCATTAAGCACTGCAATCGCAGAAACTTTGACCGATGAGGTACCATGCAGAATCAATACAGATAAAATACAGGTAGGCACTAAACCATGCATCCATTATGATTTAAAACTTCTGCATGACTTAATCGTTGTAAACTATAACCACTTGTTACTTGTGGCTATGATATTTCACCAGGCCATTACTTTGCAGCCTGTATACTATTGATCAGGGCTCTGATACCTTCCTGTGGGGTAGTTGCCTGCATCCCAAACCGCTTCTCGAACTTACTGCTGTCGAAAACATAGTCTTGTTCGTATTGATACATCATCTCCGGAAATTCTCTCATGATAGGAATGAACCATCCCAGAATCTTTATCATCCAATTGGGCACCGATTGTATTTTAGCGTCTACCTTCATTTCATCTGCTATGAGTTGTATCCATTGTTGCGTAGTGAGTTTTTCTTTGGTGGTGGGTACATGCCACACCTGACCGTAAGCATCCTCAGTGTTACCCAGCAGTGCAGTGGCAATGGCTGCATCAGGGGTGTAGGTATAAGTGTGTATCTTATGGATGTCGCCAAAGGCCTGAGCCTTTTTCCCTTTCAGGAAATTATCTATGACCATCATTTGCAAGGCGCTGCTTCTGTTATCTGGTCCGTAAAAATCGGCCGAGCGTGCGATCAGTGCAGTGAGGGTTTTCTTTTCTACCTCTCTCATGATCATGTCGCAAAGCTGCTTTCTGACTTCTCCTTTTTTGCTGGGAGGATGTATGGGGGATGACTCTGTCATGAAAGGTATGGCTGTCTTATCGTACATGTAAACATTATCGAAAAAGACCAGTTTCGCCTTATGAGCTATACAGGCAGCTATCACCGCTTGCATGAAGGGCGGCCATATTGCTTGCCAAACGCTTATTTTATATTCAAAACCAATAACCACATAAACTACTTCGCTTCCTGCTATGGCTTTGTCAATTTGAGACAGATCGTTCACATCGACAGGAAAAAGCTCATCAGTTTCGTTTACTTTTTTCGGGTTTCTGCTTACCAACCTTATCTGATCGGTATATTTTCTTAATTCTTTGGCTAAAGGTATTCCTATACCACCGCCTGATCCTAAAATTGTTTGCATGATGTTTTATTTTGTTCTTTTAAATTCTATTAATTCTTTTCCGCTATCGCGTATCAATCCAAAGGCCCATTTTGTAATAATTACTGAACTTATGATTCCACTGATGGCATCGAGTGAATATATGCTGTAAAACAAACCCACTGTCAGGGCAATAATGGCGGTTACGCTGGTTAAGCCGTCGGCCAAAACATGTAAATAGGCCGAGCGAATATTGTGGTCGCTTTGTTCCTTTTTATGATGCAAAACCATGGCACTGATCACATTTACCAAAAGCCCTATCACTGCTACAATTATGGCTTCGCTGAACTTTATGATCAATGGGTGAATGAATCTGTCGATGGACTGAATCAACATTATAATTGCAACCACCTGCAATACCAAAGCACTGGTGAAACCTGCCAGAGCCAGCAGTTTGGCTTTACTGATAGATATCTTATCGGATTGTTCATACTTTCGCGCAACAAAGTAAGCAATCCAGGCGAGGCCCAGAGCAAAGGCATGCGACGACATGTGAAAACCATCGGCAAGCAAAGCCATTGAATTGGTCCAATAACCAAAAATAATCTCAAGTACCATGGTCACAGCGGTCAGTATAACAACTATGCGTGTCTTGGTCTCGAAAGAATTGCTGTGATTATGGCTGTGACGCGTTGACATTCTTTATAGTGAGTTTGGCACTTCTGAGAGATGATGTATTCGATATTTTTATGTTATAACGGAGGCAGGTGTATCGCCATCTGTCCTCTTTACCTTTATTCAAAGTTACGACTTTTTTTATATTTCGCATGCAGCAGGGTGTTGTCAGCGGTTCACTATTAGTCTTCGTGCAGCGGTTCCTTGTTTTGTTGTAATGAAAATAATGTAAACACCGTTCTTGTCAAGTTGTAAGTTTGTTGTCTTTTGTGTGGCTTGCATTTTTAGAACTTGTTGACCCAGCATGTCTGTGATGGTTATTTCAGCATTGTTATCCGGAAGTGATATGGTAAATTGTCCATTGTTTGGATTGGGGAATATAGTGTATTCTGAAAAGTCAGACAGTTCCGGAACTGATGTTGTAACTACTGTGCGAGCGATATCCACTTCAATGCCATGGAAAATATCATCAATGCCATCTGTATTCACAAGCATAAAATCTGAGCCTGATATTCCACTTTGATTTATTATGGGATTGTGTAAAACCACACTTATTGTTTTCCATTGATTATCGCCCATGCCTGTAACATTTAACGCAGTTTGTAATCCTGATGAATTGTAATATTTTAATGCCCAGGATGAGTTTAGATTTTTATCTAACCAGGTTATTTTAAATGTTAAACTATCGGGAGCAGCAAGGGAAAACACATCATGATTAAATGCAAAGTACATAGTGTTTTTGCCACTGCTATTCTCGAACGAGCGGGCAAAACGATCGTACATGGACGAGTTTGAGTCGATGACACCACGCACCCGGAAAAGACCGACGGAGGTAGAATCAGGATTCAACTGCGTAATCCATCTTTCATAATTACCTTCCTCAATATTCCATCCTGCATCATTATACCCCGTTTGGTTGGCACGCTGATAAACTTGGCCTGTGGTTGCTGCATATACATCATCCATGTGGGCACCTCTTGCGGCATAAGCGTTACATATGGCAATATACCGCGCCTGATTTGATTGAGTTGCACTGCCAAAAGCAGCAACAGGAAATTTATTGGTATTTGCAGAATTTAAACCTTCGTGAAAAAAAACATAAGCAGCATTTGCTGTAGCCGGATAAATTTGACCTGCATACTTGTTGAACATGCGAAAAACAGAATGTAATTCAGGTTTTATCTGCGCTTCATTTAATGCGCTTTGAGTAACGAGCCATACGGAAAGTCCTGTATTAAGCCCGCTGATTGCTCCCCAATAAAACCCTAATGGAACATTGATTTGATACAAAGGTCTGGTCCAGGTTTGGTCTTGTTCGGCTGCTGAAAATAATTGTAATCCCTGCGGATTGAGTAGATAAGGAGTCCAGGTGTTTTTATAAGTCAACTCGTCCGAAAGATGGTGTCCTCTGCCGTAGGCACCTCCTTTAATTCCAAAGCCATAAGTAATATAAGTCAATACCCATTGCCATTCTATGGGTTGATCAGTAGGGTCAATGTTATTGAAAAGAAGTCCTATTTTATTGCTGCTACCGCTATTAAAGGTTGACTTGAATTCTTGAAAAGCATGTAACCGGAAAACACGCCAAGTTGAATCTGAAATATTGTATAAAGTATCAATGGGATTCCCTTTATAAGGAACTTCATCACCGGTACAGCCCGTTTTAACCTGAACATAAGCAATGTGAGCAAATAAATTTGCAGGTTGAGTTCTTAAAAAAACTCCCAAACTGTCTATTAATTTTAAGTAATAGCGTATGTAATCATCATCCGGATAGTAAGGGTATTGAGACCAGGCAGGGTGTTGCGTATCGTTAGTAATAACCGAAGGTACTCCGTTTGTATAAATCCAGGCAGGTGCATCAGGACCGACACCTACGCTTATGTTTACCATTTGGTTGTTAGTATATGCTGTTTGTAAAATGGTTTGAATAGCAGACCAATCATAATGACTGGAATCAATAGCTTGAACATCTTTCCAAAAAACATCGGCACTAATTCCCCTTAAATAACTGTAAGCGGTATCTGCTGATATGTTGAAAGCATTTGACCTGTCCCACACTCCATAGGAATTTAATGGCAAAATAGGAGTTTGAGCATTTGCAGAAAGTGAACATAAGGCAAACAAAACTGTTATTGAAAAGTAGTTTTTGATTCGAATTTGTTTTTTCATTTACCGGAACTTTCCAGGGAATTAAGTAATCATATTTGCAGCCAAATACCTGCCTGCTTACATCTTGCACCCAAAGATAATACTTTTATTTTTGATCATCAGGCAAAGCGAATATACCTAAAGAAAGCCATTGGCACAGTGCTTCGGGAGTGTTTATTCTGCTTTCCGCACTATTCAATTGGGCCGTAAAGGCAGTAATGAAAATAACTTATTTCTTCATTCTTGAAGTTTCCTTGAGGCCTTGTGTTTCGGGAATTACCTGCAACGAAGGCCTGCCAACCCATATGCCTGTGCTGACACCGCACCTTACGTAATAGGTTTTACCGGGTTCGAGATTCATGGGTAAGGTAACTTTTGGCGCTTCGGTCATGGCACTAAATACTACATTGCCTGCATCGAGTTTTGCCTCAAAATAGGTGTTGTTTTTAATTTTGGTCAGGTATTTTTCGTCGGCATAAACATCATAAACCACAGCCCAGCCCGAAGGGGAGTTGGGTCTGTAAATTATGACTGTGGCCGGTTCTTTCGATGCCGGTTCGGTACTTACACTGGCATTGTTGTTGCTGACATTTGTACTGGCATCCGATGTGAAAACATCTTTAGTGCCGTTTTCATATTTGATCATGAAAACATCTGTTTTCAGAATAGAATATACCGGGCCATCCTGGCTTTCAAATTTTTTGTACTTGACCTCGGTTACACCCACTTCCTGAATTTTGGCTTTGATCTCATCGCCATTCTTTTTAAAAATAACGTCCTGGGCATTGGCCAGATTGAATAAGATCAATCCGATAAAAACTAAAAGAATGTTTTTCATTTGCTGTTGGTTTAAGTTGCAGCTCCGTTGAAGGTGGAAGCAATTGCCTGTAATTTTTTTAATGTTACCGCTAACCTTTCACGCATTTGACTGCAGTCTGG
>CAZNRQ010000152.1:0-7050 GCA_964574845.1 uncultured Bacteroidales bacterium | reverse complement strand
AGGAGAATAGAAAATCGAAGTGACTATGCAAAATAATAAAGTTTTAAGCAACAAAATAGCCCTTTTGACGCAGTCAGAAATCCGCAATATGTCTATTGAATGTGATAAAATTGGAGGTATAAATTTATCACAAGGGATAAGCAATCTGCCGTTGTCGTCTTTTATCAAAGATGGTGCCATCACAGCTATTGAGGAAGGAATCAATTATTACACCCGTTATGATGGGGTTGAAGAACTTCGGAAAGCCATAGCTATAAAGTCAGCTCGTTATAATGATATATCATGTGATCCAGATAAGAATATCGTTGTATCGGCAGGTGCAACAGGAGCATTTTATTGCGCCTGTTTAGCTCTTTTAAATTCCGGAGACGAAGTAATAATATTTGAGCCCTATTATGGTTATCACATAAATACACTCTATGCGGCAGAAGCTGTCCCTGTTTATGTTAAGATGTCTCCACCCGAATGGTTGTTTACAATTGAAGACTTGGAGGCAGTTATTACTTCAAGAACTAAGGCTATAATGATCAATACTCCTTCAAATCCATCTGGTAAAGTGTTTTCCTTGGATGAGCTGGAGTTTTTAGGTGATTTTTGTGTGAAGCATAATTTGTTTGTTTTTACCGATGAAATTTACGAATACTTTCTTTATGATGGTAAAAAACACATAAGCCCTGCCTCACTTGAAAAGTTTAAAGATCGAACAATTACAATTTCCGGATATTCTAAAACATTTAGTATTACCGGGTGGCGTGTTGGTTACTGTATTGTCCCAGAAGCATTGCATGATGCGATAGGGTATGTAAATGACTTGGTTTATGTTTGCTCACCGTCTCCATTGCAGTATGGAGTAGCAAAGGGCATAAGTGAACTTAATAATGATTTTTATTTTTCTATTCAAGAGCGATTTCATAAAAAGAGAGATTTATTGTGTTCTGTTTTGGATGAAGCAGGGTTAAAGCCGTATTCTCCTTCAGGTGCTTATTATATACTTTCTGACGTCAGTAATGTTCCCGGAATTTCAAGCAAAGAGAAATCAATGTTTATTTTGAATGAATGCAAGGTAGCATCTGTTCCTGGTATGGCATTTTATCACGATAATGGTGGTGAAAATATAGTTCGTTTTTGCTTTGCAAAAGAAGAAGGTGAACTTCTCAAAGCATGTGAGCAATTGTTAAAGATAAAATTATAATCTAATTAATTACTTTATGGGCAAGAAGATAAGTTTCGCAGGGCCTTCCATTACACAAAAAGAGATTGATTATGTAATTGATGCAACGTGCAATGGATTCTATGAAACATACGATCAGCATACAAAGAAGTTAGAAAAAGCTGTCGCGGATTACCTTGGTGTCAAATATACCATTGCGACTCATTGCTGTACACAAGCATTGCATCTTGCGGCATTATCACTTGAGTTAAACTCTGAGGATGAAGTTATTGTCACCGATTTTAGTTGGGTGGCAACATCCTATGCAGTAGCATATACCGGTGCAAAATGCGTCTTTGTCGACATTGATCCTGATTCTTGGTGTATTGATCCTGAAGCAATCGAAGCTGCCATAACGCCTAAAACCAAAGCAATTATGCTTGTGCACACATTTGGTCATCCAGCCCAAATGGACAAAATTATGGCTATTGCTCACAAATATAATTTAAGGGTTATTGAAGATGCAGCGCCCGCACTCGGAGCAGAATTCAATGGGCAGAAAGTTGGGACTTTTGGAGATGTCGGGTGCTTTAGTTTTCAAGGAGCAAAATTAACTGTCAGCGGAGAGGGTGGTATTTTTGTTACCAACGATGAAAAATTGTTTGAAAAAGCAAAATTATTTTCGTCCATGGGCAGAACAGATTCAAAAGCAGTTTTTTGGTCAGATATGATTGGCTATCAATACACTATAGCAAACCTTACTGCAGCACTGGCCCTTGCTCAAGTTGAAAGAGTAGAAGAGTTATTGGCAATAAAGCGACAAATATTTAATTGGTATTATGATCGGTTAAAAGATGTTCCCGGAATAAAAATCATAAAAGAAAAAGAAGGATGCAAAAGCAACTACTGCTACCCTTCAATCCTACTAGAAAGTAGTGTTTTGATAGAACGTGATATCGTTTTGCAAAAACTTAAAGAAAATAATATTCACTGTCGCCCGGGCTTCCCTCAGATGAGCACTTTTCAAGTATTTGAGCAACGTTTTGAAAATCCTGTTGCAAAAAATGTTCAAGAGCGCGGGCTCTCACTTGCGTCAGCGTCAAACCTTATTGAAGACGACATTGATTTTGTGTGTAATAAGCTCCTATTTTTTATTCTATAGCTTTTCCTTCCTAATTACAGCGTATGGGTGTTCAAAGAAATTATACTGTGCTTGTGGAAATCAAGGATGAGCCATTACGAATAATTCCGCTTATTGAAAACTTTGAAGGCATTGCTAAAATTATTGTCCTTTTAGACCCTGAGGATAGTCAGACAAAGGAAATTCTTATTGAAAGATCAATAAGTTTCATCATTAGGCCTTCAAATTATTGTGATTTAACTCAGCCCCAAAGAACCGCATGGTTGCTGCAACAGTCACCGACAAGGTATGTGCTTATTTCAATGGCTTCTTTTCATTTCCCATGCAAACTACTTTCGTTGTTAGAAAAAATAGCTAGAGAGGGTAAATATGATGCAATAATGCATGCAACTAGATCATGGAGTCATGGGAAATTAGTTCAAGAACCATGGATAAGGAAACGATCCTCTGCTTGTTACTTTTTTAATCGTGAAAAGATAAGTGTTGATTTGGCAAGAATTCATAATGAATTCCCTTTACATAAAAACGGCAATATTTATCTTGCACCACCAGATAGTGAATACTCAATACACGTGTTCAGAGACGATGATATGTCTCTTATAACACTTAAAATGGTGAGATACGCAGAGCGTGAGGCTAAAGAACTTTTAATAAAAGATCCACCTGTTACATTGCGAATCTTGTTATCCAAAACAATTAAAGCATTTCTTCTTGGGTATCTTCGCATGGGGGGATTTCGTTCTGGCATCGAAGGATTGATCTATCACGTTAATCACGCAATTCAGCGATACCTTGTTTACTCGAGACTCTGGGAGCTGCAAAGAAATAAAGTCTATGAGGAAAACAAAATTATTCATGTGGCAATGCGAAGAAAATTAATTCGCATAGATCGAGATTTAACAAATGATATCTAAGTTTCACTAAAATATGCGGAAAACCATTTGTATTTATGTATGTACTAAAAAGGAGTGATCATGGTTATATACAAGACCCGACTAAAAATCTTGGATTCGAAAAGTTTGATGGTTTCGGTTTGCCAGACGTAGTCTTAATTGTCGCAGCGTTTGAGACAATGGCATCTTGGGAACATCTGGGTTTAACTGATATCGAGATTAAGAAAATAAAAAAAATGAAGGTAGTACGGCTCGAATTTGAAGAACCGAATAAATTCTTTAATAATGAAAACTACTCATATGATAATGATTTTTATAAAATATTTACTTTATGCCCGTTCACAGCAGAGTACTTAAATGATCAACAGGGCTGTGAGCGAAGAATACCCATTTTTTTTCCGTTTAATGAAAACTTTATTCCCACAAAAAAAAACAAAACTTTTGACATTATTTATACTGGTCATCTTCACCCAAAACCTGTTCTACGTGATATTAAGATAATAAGTCGTTTTGATTACCGGCTCGTGTCCAATTCTAATCATTCGCTTGTTACGCATAGAGGAGTAGATTATATAGAAAAGATCCACCTGATTTCTCAATCGCGAATTACATTGGTTCATAATCTTTTGTATCCAAACTTCAAACATCTAAGAAATGTCTGGCGTTACAAAAACTGGTGTGAAAATCGTGCATTTAGTCAACTACCTGGACCACTAAACGTTCCTCGATTTCTGATAAACCGGATTGATATGGTAGTTCCTCAATTGAAATCGAGAGTTTTTGAAGCCGCTTTTTCTCGGTCGCTAATTTTATGCAAAAAAGACCCATTCAATGTAATTGAGAGATATTTTGAACCTGATAGGGAGTTTATATACTATGAGGAGGGACAATTGGCTGAGACTATTTCCGCTATTTTATCTTCATACGATGACTATAAGCCTATAGTTGAAAGGGCGTTTGTGAGAGCTCAAAGAGACTATACAACCACTGCTTTTTTTAATAAGTACTTGAATAGCGCATTATGAATAATAAATATATTATTATAACCTCGATTTTCCCACCAACTAAGGCAGTTATGCTTTTTTCTCAAGTTAGTGATTGGAACTTGATTGTTGTTGGTGACAAGAAAACAGAAGAAGGTTGGTCGCATCGTAATGTGGATTTTATATCAGTTTCGGATCAAGAAAAAATGACTTCCCCGTTTGCTAAATCATTGCCATGGAATAGCTACACTAGGAAAAATATTGGATATGCCCATGCCATATCACAGGGTGCAGAAGTTATTTATGATACTGATGATGACAATATTCCGTTAGACAACTGGATCAGAGAACCCTCATTTAACGCACAATTGGAAATGGTTACTGATCCTCCATTTGTAAATATGTACTCTTTTTTTACGGAAAAGCATGTTTGGCCACGGGGTCTCCCTTTGCAATATATTCTCGGTTGTAAACCTGTTACAGCGATGGTTAAAAGCCAAGTTGAAATTGGCGTATGGCAGTTCTTGGCAGACGAAGATCCAGATGTAGATGCCATTTATCGTCTTACAAATAATGATCAAGTCTATTTCAAGAGACGTGACCCTTTATTTCTAAAGGAAGGGATTTGCTGCCCATTCAATTCACAGAATACCTATTTTCGTCGTGAAGTATTCCCCCTTCTTTATCTACCTACTACTGTGACATTCCGATTTACGGATATTTTGAGAGGATTGGTAGCTCAACCTATTCTATGGGCAGCAGGTTATCGATTAGGTTTTGGAGAAGCTACTGTTGTTCAAAAAAGAAACCCTCATAACTATTTAAATGATTTCGAGTCTGAAGTCCCAGGTTATCTTTTTGCTGAAGATGTACTGAAATTGGCAACTGCCAATGTTTCGGCTGATAGATCTATTTCCCAGAATATGCTTACCGTATATCAAGCTTTGGTAACAATGCGGATTGTCACAGAAAAGGAAATCGAATTATTAAAACTATGGTTAAATAATTTTAATATTTAGGGTTAAAAATCCCTGCCGCTTGTGACGGGGAAGGTTCATTTGCCATCCCAAGTTGTTTTTGCGACGTTCAGGTCAAGCTTAAGAATATATTTAATCACAACAGGTCATATTCCCCCCCGCCGCTTGCGGCATGATATGATGTATATTAGTTGGCATAAGCGAATATATTCACAAGAGCAATAATGTCACTGTTCTGATGTATCACATAGTGTTTCCAGCAAAGTATAGACGCGTGATTTTTGACGATGAGGTGGATGAAGTTCTAAAAGACGTGTGCTTGGACATAGAAAATCGTTATCAGATCAAGTTCCTGGAAATTGGTACAGATAAAGATCATGTGCATTTTTTGGTGCAATCAGCGCCATCGTATAGTTCAGCTAAAATCGTGATGAATAAAGTGTGTTTCTGCTGAAGAAATGTTCAGACGATGTCCCAAAGTAAAAAAACTGTTGAGGGGTGGTGAGAGATGTGGACGGAGGGGTATTATGTCGGAACGGTTGGAAAGCATGGAAATGAAGACATGATAGGCAAGTATGTCAATGAGCAGGGGGGTACGTATCAGAAACGGTACAGTGATTATCAGTTGCCATTGTTTTAGAGCTTGTTCGTAAATAAGCCAAATTTGATCTCCTGAACTAATTTTGATCTTTTCAAGCAGGAATAACCTCATCTCAATGAAAAATAGGTAGTAAAACTGATGCTATTTGCTTCTGCCAAGTGCCATCAGTTTTATTTACGAATAAGTTCTTAGTCGAGGAAATCTTCAATACCCCGCTGCCTGCGGCGGGGATTCTTTATTGCAAGTTCAGATTCAACTCTTGCTAATCTGGAATTGTAACCCTATCAACTTTGTAATATTTTTTAAAAACGAAATCGTGTCCGATTTCTGCTATGTAGGGCAGAAAAGCATCTCCTCTTTTTTGTGGTATGCAACGCCTTCGCTTCGACTGGTCTTGGTCAGTTTCCCCTTAGTCCTGAATAGCAGTAATTCCTTTTATAGTAATGACTTTAAATTATTTGGACAACACGAATGATAATAACAATTAGATCCATTATTGAGCGCATCCCTGCGTTAGCAATTTTTTATCGCAATATGCGTGACTTGCTTGATCAGCGTAAAGCCCCTAGCAGAACCTCGTGGGGCTTTAGCTTTGCTGGCCATGATGCTATGGCTCAAGGGAGTTTCGAACCACAGGAAACCAAGGAAGTACTAAGTTTGTTGGCTGAAGCGGAGGTTTTTGTGAATATCGGTGCCAATGTTGGTTATTACTGTTGCCATGCGCTTAAAATGGGGAAACCAGTCATAGCTGTGGAACCAAATATCCGTAATTTGCACTATTTGCTTAAGAACATCCATAACAATGGTTGGGCTAAATTGGCAGAAGTGTTTCCAGTAGCTATGGGTAGTGGTGCCGACATTTTAAAAATGTGGGGCAGTGGGACAGGCGCTTCATTGGTCAAGGGGTGGGCAGGCATACCAGAGAGTTATGTCACACAAGTGCCAATATTGAGTTTAGATCGTGTGCTTGGCAATAGTTTATGCGACAAGAAAGCATTAATTCTTGTAGATATTGAAGGTGCAGAATTCATGATGCTACAAGGTGCAATGCAAGCATTAATTAACGAACCAAGACCAATCTGGATGATGGAGATATCGAGCATTGAACATCAACCCGCAGGCATCAGCATGAATCCAGACTTTGCTAAAACTTTTGAATTGTTTTTTTCAAAAGGGTATCGTGCTTTTACGGCGGATGAGGAACGTATGGAAATTACCCGAGACGTAGTAGCGCAGGTAGCGAAGGGGCAACAGAAAATTGGTACACACAATTTTCTATTTAAAGCCAGCAGCCCGTCTATATAG
>CAZNRQ010000151.1:0-7058 GCA_964574845.1 uncultured Bacteroidales bacterium | reverse complement strand
CTACTTAATGACCGAAAAAGAGGCAGGGGCTGAGAGTTTAACTTCTGTTAACATTTTTAAGAAACGGATGAAAATGGCAGATTGGATTGATAGAAAATGGAAGAATATTATGGCTACATTGTTCAATGGCTATAGTGTTAAATTGCTATCGGCTAATGACCCGTAGCTTTTGGCCAGTGGCTGGTGACCACAATAGCCCCCTTCGGGGCTAAAAGATAAATTGCGAAAGTATTTTACAATAAGCTTAGGTATTAATGCATTTTTATCTATTTTTGATTTGAAATTTTTAAACAACACGAATGAAGTATAGAATCTTACTTTTCCTGTTTTCGATAATTGCGGCATCAAACGCTTATTCGCAGAATGCCGATAAAGATTCCACCTATTGGGATATCAGTGGTTACGGGTTTGTTGATTACAATATGGCTATACTAACGGGCTCAAATGGTGGGATATCAGCTTCGGATATGAAGGACATCAACCTACCCCGCGTTGGATATAGCCTTGGTTTTTCGGTGATTCGTCCATTGAGTAAACGTCTATCAATTGATTTCGGACTGGCATTTCAAAGCCAGGGATATAAAACCGGCAATCTTATGGATTCAGTGGTAAATTATAGAGATTCGCTGTTGTTCACACAAGAATACCATAGTGCGGTGAGATATGCCAGCATCAATATTCCCGTATTACTTAAGATCAATCTTTTTCACATCAAAAAAACAACAGTCGATCTGGGGATTGGTGTAGCTCCTGTAATATCTCTGGGCCGCCGCACGATTTCATATTTTGCAGATCATAACGAGACAGTGAATGGCAAATCAGGCCCCGATCTGGATGTTCAGGCGCTGGCTTCCATAACCGTTCGTATCCCTTTGTCAGAAAAGCTTTCGCTAACCCTTGCTCCTACTTTCCGTTATAATGTTATGGCTTATAAAGACCCTATTTATGACGGCATCAAACGTAGTTTCCTTTCGCCCGGAATAGGCATTTATCTCACCTATAAGCTGACCGATAATGAGATTTACGAGTACTATTATCGCCATATTTATAAGAATCCCAAGCCACAGCCGGCTTTCTAATCTTTAACTGCAGAAGCATTACCTTTCATGGCTAATCCTATTAATATAAAGAACCGCCGGGCCAGTTTCGAATATTTTATACTCGATCAATTCGAGGCCGGCATGGTGCTTACCGGAACCGAGATAAAATCGCTGCGCGATGGCAAAGCCAGTATCAACGATGCTTATTGTACTTTTAGGGGAACGGAATTGTTTGTGATGAACATGCATATTGCCGAGTACACTTATGGCACCTACAATAATCATGACCCCAAGCGCGAACGCAAACTTCTGTTGAACGCTACTGAACTGAAAAAACTGCTGGGAAAAGTAAAAGAAAAAGGATTCACTATTGTTCCGGTTCGCTTATATATCAACGAAAAGGGACTGGCGAAACTGAGCATAGCACTGGCCAGAGGAAAACACTCCTACGATAAACGTGAGACGCTCAAAGATAAAGACCTGAAACGCGAGATCAGCCGGAAAGAACACGACTGACGCTATTTGCTGATCAGCAATACTGCCGCCTATGAACAACAAACTGGTTTTTCTGATCATCTTTCTTCCTCTTCTTGCCTATGTAACCATTAGGGCAGCTCTTTTGGGTATAACTTATGATGAAGTTTGGACACTGAGCACTTTTGTACCGCTCGACATCAAAGACATACTGCTTTACAATCCTGCCGATGCAAACAATCAAATACTGAATACGCTTTTAATAAAACTATTTTTCGTTTTTGGGAATCACTCTTTATTCATTGCCCGTTTGCCCAATGTGTTGGCTTTTGTGGTCTATGGGTACTTTTGTTTCAGGATTACAGAAGGTTCAAGAAATTTTATGACCGGAACTTTTTTATTGATTCTCCTTTTGTACAATCCTTTTGTGCTCGACTTCTTCAGTCTTGCCCGAGGCTATGGACTGGCCATGGCATTTCAGATGGGTTGTTTGTATTACGTAATGATTTATTTCAGTTCGTATGATTGGAAGAAATTGGCTTTATCATTTTCGCTGGGCATTCTTGCTGTGCTCAGTAATTTTACCTTTTTGTATTTTTTCTTGTCCGTTGTACTGATCAGTGTCAGCAGCTCACTTTTCAATTTCAAAAAAAACAGAAAAATCGGAGGCACGATTATTATTGCTGTCAGTGCATCTTTACTGCTGTCTGCCATGATTGCAGTACCCATAATCAAACTGATAATGAACGGGGGTTTTTACTACGGCGGAACCTCAGGATTTTACAACGACACTTTGGTTTCCCTATTTGCTTACATTTTGTATCATCCTTACAATACAGTATTGGCTAAGGTTGTCCTAAATATATTTCTCTTTCTGGCTGGATCAATCATTGTTTACTGTTTTATAAGAAGACAGGTAGAAGACGAAATGTTTCTTGGTGGCAAAACGGTAATTATTAGTTTACTGACCGGCTTAGTCATTATTATTAACCTTACGAATCATAAAGTTACAGGTACGCCTTACCTTATTGACCGAACGGCATTACTCTACATTCCATTGTTTATAATGTTTCTGGTGTATTGGATTGAAGAACTTCAGGTAAGGCAAGTCAATTGGGTTTCATCCCTTTTGTTTGCTGCCTTATGCATATTGACTCTTGTTAATTTCGGCATCAATGCCAATTTCAGGAAAACTATTTCATGGCCTTTTGAAGCTCATTCGGAGCAGATTCTTGACAATATTAACAAAGAAGGCACGAAGACAAACAAGGTAATGAGTGTTGATTTTTCATGGCCTTTCGAAAAATCATTTGGCTATTATGTGGACAAGAACAAGTATTCTCATCTTGTCCTTAGTAAGGATGCCGATGACAGGGAAAAACTAAACCCACAAGCCGATTATTACATTTATTATGGTCGTAGTATGGAGAAAGTCGGGTACCTGGCTCAACAGCAACTTATTCTCAACCTCAAAAAAGACACGGCCTGGTTGTACGATAAGGAAGACGTTGTCGTTTTCAGTCACCTTGACACGCTAACAGGAGGCAGCCAATAATGGTATACGATATCATCATCATTGGTGCCGGGCCTGCCGGATTGTTTGCTGCCGCTCATTGCCAAAGCAAGAGTGTGTTGCTGCTCGAAAAGAACCAAAGGGCAGGCAGGAAATTGCTGATAGCAGGCTCAGGTCGTTGCAATTTGACACATAAGTGCGACATCAGAGATTTCTTTGATCACTATGGGAACAACAGCCGTTTTCTTAAGACGGCATTATTGGGTTTCACCAACGATCAACTCCTGAGTTTTTTCGAAAATCATCAATTAAAGACTTACACAGACAAGAACCAAAAGGTATTCCCCGATTCGGATAAATCGACGGATGTATTACAAATTCTTCTGGATGCCTGTACGGCTAATGGTATCATTTTAAGATCGGGACAAGCGGTATCGGAAGTAAAACATAAGGAAGGCGTTTTTGTGGTGAAAACCGACAATCAGGAATATTCGGGTAGAAACCTTATCATTGCCACCGGCGGTTTATCCTATCCAAAAACAGGGTCAACCGGTGATGGATACACCTTTGCCCGTCAACTCGGGCATAGCATTAATAAGCCTAAACCTGCACTTACCCCTGTGTTCATCAACAATTTCTCCATGTCGGAACTATCGGGCGTTACCTTACCGAATGTAACGGTATATCTGTATCGTGAAAACAAAAAGGTGAACGAGCATAGTGGCGACATTGTGATTACCCATAAAGGTCTTTCAGGCCCGGGAATTCTTGACTTTTCAAGGTATTTTGAAAACGGAGACCAATTAAAGATCAATTTCACCAGGGTTAATCTGGAGGTATTCAGGGCGGAATTTATGAGTATGGCTGAAAAAGAAGGAAAAATACTATTAAAGACTTTTCTAAAAAAGTATGACATCCCAAACAGCCTTATTGAATTCCTGCTTACGAGCTTAGGCATTGATGCAGGTCAAAATATGGCCAGCATCAACAAACAACAGCGCAATCATATCATACAGGCATTTACTGAGTATCCCCTTCCTATTGCTCATGTAGGCGGATATGACATGGCTATGGTAACAACCGGAGGGGTTTCACTTTCCGAAGTGTCGTCTAAAACCATGGAATCGAAAATTGTTCCGGGTTTGTTTTTTGCCGGTGAATTATTGGATATTGACGGAGATACCGGTGGCTATAACCTCCAGGCTGCTTTTTCCACGGCTTATCTGGCAGCTCAAAGCATCAATTCACGTATGTATCGTGCTTTGTGATATTCTGGTTATCCAAGGGCTTTTCTATTTCCTTTTCTTTTTCCCCTTCCACACCATACATATAATCGATATCCGTTTCCTCTTCTTCTTCCAGATCCCAGGAATATAATTCCCTTTGAATACCTGTTTTTCGATAAAACACCGCCATAACAAATCCGGCTATGCCTCCCATGAGGTGGGATTCCCATGAGATGTTTCGGTGAGGAAAGAAATCGGGGAAGATGCCCCAAAACAAACCACCATACAGAAAAATGATGAGCATGGATATAGCCATAAGCCTGGCATTGCGCCTGATCAATCCACTAAGCAAAAGAAAAGTGACAAAGCCATAGACCAAACCGCTGGCTCCAATATGGGAAGTGTGAGGGACGGCAAAGGACCATACCCATACATTGGTAAACAACCAAACCAGAAAAAATACTTTCAAAGCTATTTCTTTATAAAAGTAGAAGATAATGCTCAGGGTGATGAACATAGGTACTGTATTGGCAGTGAGATGTTCGAAGTCGGCATGAATGAAAGGAGCCGTAAACAATCCCAGCAGGCCCTCATAAGATTGGGGCAAAATACCTAAGGCCGAAAAATCAGATTTGGTATACCATTCAACTAATTTAACCACCCACATCACTATTATTACCAACAAAGGAAATAACATGGAACGGATTATTTTTCGGAATTCAGGGTTCATCTGCTTCATCAGATTTGTAATTATAAAATTATAAAATAAAGTTCTTATTCACACAATAAATCAAGATTTCAGCAGTTACCTTATCCACTATTTGTGTAATTTTGCAATAAACATTCGATATAAACTACATTAACTAAACAAAACATGAAATTCAATTCCTGCCACTTTTTTAAAGTATTTGCTTTTCTTACTGTAATATTTTGCATTTCTACTTTCCAGCTTTCTGCTCAAAGATACGACCCGAAAACATCGGACCAAAAGCTAACTTCTGCCATGCAAATCATCAGATTGGCCTATGTTGACACAGTTAATGAAGAAAAACTGACAGAATCTGCCATAATTGCCATGTTGAAAGAACTGGATCCTCACTCGGTTTACATGTCGAAAGAAGAGGTGGAAAAAGCCAATGAGCCACTGATAGGAAATTTTGACGGCATTGGCGTACAATTCAACATTATCAAAGATACCATAGTGGTCATCACTCCTACTCCCAACGGCCCTTCGGAAAAGGTGGGCATACTTTCAGGCGATAAGATCGTGAAAATAGATGGAGAGGATGCCGTAGGCAAGATCGTTACCAATGATTATGTTATAAAAAGATTACGCGGTATAAAAGGAAGTTCGGTTAAAGTGGGCATCTTCCGCCGCGGTAAAGCCGGATTGCTGGATTATACCATTGTGAGAGATAAAATTCCTATAAACAGCGTGGATGCAGCTTATATGGCTACTCCTGAGATCGGCTACATCAAGGTGAACAAGTTTGCACAGAACACCATGGACGAATTTCATGAGGCCATGGCCAAACTCAAGAAAGCCGGAATGAAAAGCATGATACTCGATCTGCGCGACAATTCGGGAGGTTACCTGAATACGGCTATTGATATGGTTGACGAGTTTCTCCCGGAAGGTAAGATGATAGTGTATACCGAAGGTCATTCTTCGCCCAAACAAAGCAATATTGCTACCAGCAAAGGTGATTTTGAAAAAGGCAAACTGGTTGTGCTTATCAACGAAGGTTCGGCCTCGGCCAGCGAGATTGTTTCAGGTGCCGTGCAGGATTGGGATAGGGCGCTAATCATTGGCCGACGCTCGTTTGGAAAAGGACTGGTGCAACGTCCTTACAATCTTCCTGACGGTTCGGTTATTAGACTCACTACCGCTCATTATTATACCCCCACCGGCCGCTGTGTTCAGAAACCTTATAATGAAGGAACCGAAAAGTATTTCAAGGACCTTCAGGATAGATTCAAACATGGCGAACTGGTGAACCCCGACAGTATCAAATTTCCTGATTCATTAAAATACTACACTCCCAATAAGAGGGTGGTTTATGGTGGCGGCGGCATCATGCCCGACTTATTCATACCTCTGGATACTACCCGTATTTCGGATTATTATTCCAATCTGATGCGCAAGAACATCATCAACCAATTTGTGCTGGATTACCTTGACAAGAACCGCGATAAACTGAAGAGCCAATACCCCAATGTGGAAGCATTCAGCAAGAATTATCAGATTGAGGATGGCTTCATGACGAAGTTTGTTGATTATGCCGATAAGGAAGGTGTAAAAAAGGATGATAAAGGTTTTCAGACTTCTGAGAAATATATCAAGAACTTTATCAAAGCATGGATAGCCCGCAACCTATGGGATTATGAAGCTTATTTCTTTATCATCAATCAGGACGACGAGGTTTTCCAAAAAGCCATACAGTCCATTCAGGATAAAGAGATGTTCAAGACGAATAAGATAGTGTATTAGGAAGTCGGAAGTCCGAAGTCCGAAGAGCGAAGTCCGCCCCGTAGGGGTCACTTCGGGAAAGACCGAAGTTCGGAGTTCAGAGTTAGTATCTTGAGAGTTCGAAACCTTGATTTCAGGGCTAAAGCCCAATTATTCCCGATTCTATATAACCCCAGACTTTCCCGAAGGGATGCCTATGGCAAAGTCTGGGGTTATTTTTATGCACTACATTAAGGACTTTAGTCCTGAAATATTTATCAGGAGCTTATCGTTTTATTCGTTTTCCAGCTGATTGCATCCTCAATTATTTGTTTCGAACACTCAAAATTTAGTAC
>CAZNRQ010000150.1:3970-7115 GCA_964574845.1 uncultured Bacteroidales bacterium | reverse complement strand
GTAATTACCAGTGTGGATTTTTCCGAAAAACCTTATAAAGTGGTAGCCGACGAAACCAAAACCATACTGGCCGATGCAGTAATCATCGCCACCGGTGCCACTGCCAAATGGATAGGACTGGAATCAGAACAAAAGCTCCGTGGGTATGGGGTTTCGGCCTGTGCCACCTGCGACGGATTCTTTTATAAAGGTCAGGATGTTGCTATTGTTGGTGGAGGCGATTCGGCTCTGGAAGAAGCCACCTATTTGGCTAAACTCTGCAAAAAGGTTTACCTGGTCCACAGACGTAAGGAATTCCGTGCATCGAAAGTTATGCAGCACAAAGCCTTCAATACCCCTAACATTGAAATGATACTGGGTTTTAGCCCTGTTGAAGTTACCGGGGATAAAGGGGTTGATGGATTTGTGATCAAGAATGTTGAAACTGGAGAACTTAAGAAACTTGATGTGCAGGGTTTGTTTGTTGCCATCGGACACAAACCCAATTCTGAGATATTCGCAGGACAGGTTGACATGGATGAAGCCGGTTACATCAAAACTATTCCCGGTAAAACCCAAACCAGTGTAGAGGGTGTTTTCGCAGCAGGAGACATACAGGATCATGTTTACCGTCAGGCTACCACTGCAGCAGGAACGGGATGTATGGCGGCTATTGAAGCAGAAAGATACTTATCGTCAGAGAAGTAATTACTGAGCTACAGCACGGTTCAGAAAATCATTCAATGGCTTAAGCGCCTTTAGCACTTTAATACTCTGTTGAAAAAGTTCTTCTTCGCTGAATTTCGAAGGATCGAAACTATGAATGGCCGTGTAGTCTTTAAATTTCAGCATTTCTATGCCTTTGAAATCTTTGGGATATCCTTTGGGAGGCAGTGATAAACGGCTTCCGTCAATCCCTTTGTAATATTTCACAAACTCCTTTTCGGAGACTATCTTATCGAACTCGTCGTAATTATAGTATATCTCCTGTCGTATCATTTTCAGCGTTTCAGGTTCGGGCATGTAGATGCCGCCACCCATAAAACTGGTGCCAGGCGCCAGATGAAAATAATACCCGGCATTGTGAACTTTGCGGCCACTGACATTAAAAGCAGCACCGAAATTGGTCTTATAAGGCGATTTGTTTTTCGAAAAACGAACGTCGCGGAATATCCTGAAGATACAGTCGCGGGGAGTGAGATTGCGGACGCCTTCATCAAAAGCACCTATTTCTTTAATAAATCGTAGGGTGATCTTTTCGAAATCGGCCTTGGCCGATTCATATAGTTTCTTGTTCTCAGCAAACCACTCACGGCTATTGTTTTCCGAAAGTTGTTGCAGGAAGTTAAGACAGTTTTGTATCATTGGTTTTTTTTAGGTAAAATTAATGATTATTTTTGTTGGAAGAATGGAAAAATGGAATAGCGGAAAGAAGGAAATGATGGAAGAACGGAATGAGTCGTTTATCCAATCCAAATCCAAAATATCAAATCACCCAACATTCCAATCATCCATTCCTCCATCCATAAAACAATTTAACAACCTAACCATATAAACAAACATGAGTCTACGTTCAAAAGCATTCTACCAAGATCCCGATAAGATCGCACAGATTATCAACAAATGCGATGTGTGCTATGTAGGCATGGCCGATTCCAATAATATGCCCTATGTGGTGCCTTTCAATTTCGGATTTAAAGATGGCATCATTTATCTGCATTCAGCGCAACAAGGCAAAAAGATGGACATACTCCGACATAACAATAAAGTTTGCGTGGCTTTCAGTACCGACCACCTCATGGCCTGGCAGCATCCTGATGTAGCCTGCAGCTACCTTATGAAATATCGTTCGGTGCAGGTGTTCGGGCATGTGGAATTCGTCGATGGCTTCGACGAAAAAATAGAGGCACTCAATATCTTCATGCAGAAATATACCGGCCGCGATTTCAATTACGGAGCCCCCTCCATTCACGAAGTGTGTGTTTATAAGGTAGTAGTTTCCGAAATGTTCGGCAAGGAACTGGGCTATTAGGCGCGATGCATCAGTTCATTCAGGCGAAGACCATTCTCACCAAATATAAGCAGACCGATTCCTGGTTCCATATCCGCTATGCTATGAACCTCTATAGGGGATGTCAGCATCAGTGCATCTATTGCGATTCGCGCTCGGAATGTTACCGTATCGAAAATTTCGAAAACATACTGATCAAAGAGAATGCCATAGGATTGCTGCGCAGCGAACTAAAAAAGCTCAAAACCAAAGACACCATTGGCACGGGCTCGATGAACGATCCCTATATGCCCATAGAAAAAGACATCCAACTGACGCGTCAGGCACTGGAAGTGATATACGAATTCCGCTATCCCGTGCATGTGATCACCAAAAGCGATATGGTGCTACGCGATGCAGAACTTCTCAAAAAGATCAGTAGGGTGTTCGCGACAGTATCCGTTACTATTACCACTGCCGACGATGCCTTGTCGGCACTGCTCGAACCCGGTGCTTCTGTTTCTTCCCAAAGGTTTGCAGCGGTCAAGCAACTAAATGAGCAAGGCATACGGGCTGGCATTTTACTGATGCCCGTGCTGCCATTCATTACCGACACCGAAGAGAACATTCGCCTGATGGTAGAAAAAGCCGCCGAAGCCAAAGCAGCCTACCTCCTACCCGCTTTCGGCGTAACACTGCGCGACAAACAAAGAGATTATTTCTTTGAGAAACTTAAGCAATACGACCCTAAGATATTAGCCCTTTACCAGAAGTATTACCGCGGACAATACAGCTTTCAATCGCCCTCACAAGGCAAACTCAGCAGCCTATTTAGCCAATTGTGTCGCCAACACGGACTAAAGACCGAAATCCCGGCCTATCAAAAAATTGAAGATGGGCAGATGGAACTATTTTAAGGAAAAGTTAGGAGTTTCGATGTAGGGGTGTATGGCATACGCCCTGAAAATAAAAATAGAAAAAAATGTTTAAATTTTTTCAATAATCAATTTTCAAGGAGATCGAAACCAATAGGAAAACCCGATGGGCCCATTGGTATTTATGAGACAGGCTTAGAACACACCTGAGCAATGATCCAGAGGGTAGTGTTTACGCCTCTGTCCAAGGTATTCCGACCTCTGTCTATCGTGTTTCTGATTGTGATGTAGCGGATTTTGA
>CAZNRQ010000150.1:0-3870 GCA_964574845.1 uncultured Bacteroidales bacterium | reverse complement strand
GACTGTGATGTAAGAGATCTTGACTGTGATGTAACGGATTTTGACTGTGATGTAAGAGATCTTGACTGTGATGTAAGAGATCTTGACTGTGATGTGACAGATTTAGACTGTGATGCAAGAGATTTTGCCAACGATGTAATTGACTAATTCTCTATGTATTATTTACAAAATAATCTATGTAAATCTGCGAAATCAGCGGGAAATTATTCTCCGTGTATCTTCGTGCTCTCTGTGTCTCCGTGGTTTTCTTCAGCGTTTTCGTTATCCTTTTCCTCAATAGGCAGCCTAAAAAACTTCATCCCGCTCAGCACCCGGGTGGAGAAATAATGGAAGAGCAGGCCCATCAGAAAACCTATCATCATTCCGAGCAGAGCACCGCAGGCCACATCGGCCGGATAGTGCACACCCAGATAGATGCGGCTATAAGCTATAAGCGAAACCCACAGAAAAGCAAAGAGTGCGAAGTAGCGAATCTTGCGGTAGAGCAGCATGCTCAGAAATGTGGCAATGCCGAAAAAGTTAGAGGCATGGTTGGATACAAAACCATAATCACCCCCATAGTAACCGTTAAGCGTATGCACCTGAAACTGTATCACGGGATTGTGAGTGGGTCGTAAGCGCATGAAATACTCTTTGAACCAGTGCCAGGCGATCTGATCGGTGAGGGTAAGGCACAAAGCCAGAAACAAAATTACGAACAAGGCCTGCCAGCGAAAGGCTTTGATGATGAAATACAAAAAGCAAATATAAACCGGTATCCACACCAGTGGCTCGCTGGCCCACCAGAATACAAAATCGAAGAAAGGGTTGCGCAGTCCGTTGAGGAACAGAAACAACTGAACATCGAAATGTATAAGTTTGTCAATCATGGAATGGCAATTATTTCTTCAGGACTAAAGTCCGCTACTATCCTATAGTAAGTAACCCCAGCCTTAAGGCTGGGGTTATAAAGCGATTTACATGTAAGGGCTTTAGCCCTGACAATATAACGATTGCCGATCTTTGAAGAATTCTCAATCATTGAAAGCTTTGTTCAGATGGGTATTCAGGTTTTTCCATAGCACATCCTTCAGTTCGGCAATGCCAAATCCGGTGATGGCCGAAATAAATACCGCAGGCACTTTGGGCAGTTTCTTGCGAAGCTTTTCAATGGTATCAATATCCGTAAGGTCGCATTTGGTTATGGCCAGCACCTTCGATTTGTCGAGCAACTCAGGGTTATATTGTTTGAGCTCATTGAGCAGAATATTGTATTCCTTTTTTATATCGATGCAATCCACCGGCACCATGAAAAGCAGCAGAGAGTTTCGCTCAATATGGCGCAGAAACCTCAACCCTATCCCCTTGCCTTCGTGGGCCCCTTCTATGATTCCGGGTATGTCGGCCATCACAAAGGATTTGTTCTCGTGATAACTCACTATGCCCAGATTGGGTACAAGAGTGGTGAAAGGATAATCGGCAATCTTGGGTTTGGCCGCCGAAACCACCGACAGCAGGGTCGATTTACCCGCATTGGGGAAACCCACCAAACCTACATCGGCCAGTATTTTCAGCTCCAATATCTTCGCTCTGTCTTGTCCGGGTTCGCCGGGTTGCGCAAATCGGGGTGTCTGAAAAGTAGCTGTCTTGAAATGTACATTCCCCAAACCTCCTCTACCACCAGCCAGAAGCACTTTGGTTTCGTCGTGCTCGGTGATCTCAAATTCCACTTCGCCGGTTTCGGCATCGCGGGCAATGGTTCCCAAAGGAACTTCGAGTATGATGTCCTTACCATCGGCTCCGGTGCTCTGATTGCTCGAGCCCGATTGACCGTCTTCGGCAGCCACATGGCGCGTATAGCGCATGTGAAGCAGGGTCCACAAATTCTGGTTACCCTTCAGTATGATGCTTCCGCCCTTACCACCATCGCCACCGTCGGGACCTCCTTTGGGAATATATTTTTCCCTGCGCAGATGCGTGGAGCCCGATCCGCCCTTGCCCGATTTACAATTGATCTTTATATAATCTACAAAATTTGAACCTGACATGTTTTTAGGGAATAAGGAATAATTAAAAGGGAATAATTAGTTATGATTTTTGATTTGAGATTTTTGATTTGAGTCATTTATGGTCGTTGGTTGTTGAAGCACCAAAATACAAATTACAAATAATCACCAATTTTTAAATTTCAATTTTCAAAACATACTTTATCCAGAGTTTGGATATTTGAATTTTTGTCTTCGAATTTATTTGTCATTTGCTATTTGTTATTTGGTCATTCGTTGCAAGGATAACTCCCCACTTCGAACTCCGAAATCCCAACTTCTTAATTTCTCGAAGCCATATAATTATCGATGGCGTCGGCTATCTTGGCAAATACCTCTTCAATGGTACCCATGCCGTCGATGGCGACCAGTTTGCCTTGTTTGCGGTAATACTCCAACAGGGGTTTGGTCTGCTGATTGTACACCTCTATCCTTTTTTTGATCACCTCTTCGGTATCGTCGGCGCGGCCCGAATGCTGGCTGCGGTAAAGTATGCGTTTGGTGAGTTCTTCTTCGGTAACGTCGAGATACAACACCAGCGAAATGGGGGTATTGTCATTTTCTACTTTCTCGTCCAGCGCCTTTGCCTGAACCGGATTGCGTGGGAAACCATCGAAAATATAGCCTTTCAACTCGGCAAATTTCGAAGCGCGGTCGAAGAGCAGGTCTATGATCACCGAATCGGGGACCAGCAGACCGTCGTCAATATATTTTTTTGCGTTAAGCCCTATCTGGCTTCCCATTTTGATCTCTTCGCGCAGAATATCGCCTGTGGACAGATGAACCAGTTTGTATTTGTCGATGATGTTTTGCGACTGTGTGCCTTTTCCCGTTCCGGGAGCTCCGAAAATAATTATGTTTAACATGCAAAAAGGTTTTTATGAGACAATTTTATAAATATCTTTCAGGTTACGGCCCAGTCCGTCGTAGTCGAGACCATAGCCTACGATGAAATCGTTGGGGATCTCTATGCCGACATAATCAATCGCGATATCTTTCTGCAAGGCGGCAGGTTTGAACAAAAGGGTAGCAATTTTAATTTCCGCAGGCTCGAAAAAGCCTATCTCCTCCAACAGGTGCTCCATAGTGATACCGGTATCGATAATATCTTCCAGAATGATGACGGAGCGTCCGCGAATCTCTTCGTTGAGACCTATCAGTTTTCGGACATTATGCGTGGATTGGGTTCCTTCGTAAGAAGACAACTTCACGAAACTCACCTGACAGTTGACGCTGATCTTTTTCATCAGGTCGGCCGAAAACATGAAGGAGCCATTCAATATCACCAGAAACAAAGGCTCACGGCCTTCGAAATCGTGGTTAATCTTCCCGGCCAGCGTTTCGATGGCTTCCAGAATTCTCTCGTAAGGAATTGACAATTCGAAGGTTTTATCCTTTAAGGTTACTTTTTGCATGCGGATATTTTATTTAGCTAAAATACAAAAATCGTCATTTATTGGCACAATTGTATAAATATTTTATCTTTGTAAGACAAACTCTTTTCTATATGAAGCCAGTAGTAAGTATTATTATGGGCAGCACCTCCGATCTTCCTGTGATGGACGCTGCCGCCAGATTTCTGAACGAGATGCAGATCCCATTCGAGATGAATGCGCTTTCGGCCCACCGCACCCCCGATAAGGTGATGGATTTTGCCAAAAACGCCCGCGGACGAGGCATCAAAGTAATTATTGCCGCCGCCGGCATGGCAGCGCACCTGCCCGGTGTGATTGCCGCTATGACGCCACTGCCCGTGATTGGTGTTCCCATCAAGGCTACCCTCGAAGGCATGGATTCTATATTGGCTATTTTGCAGGTGCCTCCGGGAATTCCGGTAGCTACGGTG
>CAZNRQ010000149.1:4180-7147 GCA_964574845.1 uncultured Bacteroidales bacterium | reverse complement strand
TTCTGGATGGTCTGATCTCAGATGGAATCTGGAATGTAGCACCACCAATTCTGCGGCTGCGCACTTCTACCGCAGGAGTAACATTTGTTAAAGCTTTTTTAAATACTTCAAGACCGTTCTCGCTGGTTTTTTCAGATACTATATCCATAGCATCGTAAAAAACATTAAATGCAATATTCTTCTTTCCAGCAAGCATAAGGTTGTTTACAAATTTTGTAACCAACTGATCATTATACTTAGGATCGGGAAGAATTATTCTTTTTTGTGGAGTCGTTTTTCTCATTTTATCTCAAAAATTTCTTTCTGTTCACTAATTATTTTTTAACTTTTGGACGTTTGGTTCCGTATTTCGAACGACGTTGATTTCTTCCGTCAACACCTGATGTATCCAATGCTCCGCGAATGATATGATAACGAACACCCGGTAAATCTTTTACCCTACCACCTCTGATTAATACGATAGAGTGCTCCTGCAAGTTATGTCCTTCACCTGGAATATAAGCATTTACTTCTTTCCCGTTGGTAAGTCTAACCCTGGCAACTTTACGCATTGCTGAATTAGGTTTTTTCGGGGTTGTAGTATATACTCTCGTACAAACTCCACGTCTCTGTGGGCATGAATCAAGAGCACGTGATTTGCTTTGCTCCGTTAATTTCTTCCGTCCTTTACGAACTAATTGCTGTATTGTAGGCATATCAACCGTTTTTTATCAATAAATCTTTCCTTTTTTTTTCGGACTGCAAAGGTAAAGCTTTATTTTATAATACCAAGAACTTTGTAAAAAAAATTTATTTAGCTAAAGAAGCACTGATTTTACTGGCATTTTTCAGGGATTTGAATAATTTAATTCTCTGTTTTTAAAATTATTAATTTCGCTTATCAAACACTATTCCATTTGCGATTTTCGAAAAAACTAACAGGGATGTATCAATAACTTTATGCACAAATCCATTTCTACCCGTCCAAAATAGTACCTTTGCTCTTTCTATGAAAAAAGACATATTCCTCGACCTTAACGAGTCGCAACGCGAAGCCGTACAACATACTAATGGTCCACTTATGGTGCTTGCAGGAGCAGGATCAGGGAAAACAAGGGTGCTGACCTATCGTGTGGCACATTTGCTTACCAAAGGCATAGACCCTTTCAATATACTGGCTTTGACCTTTACCAACAAGGCTTCACGCGAAATGAAGGAACGTATCACACGCCTGGTGGGCTCATCAGATGCGATGAACGTATGGATGGGAACATTTCACTCTATATTTGCCCGCTTATTGAGAGTTGATGGTCAATTGATAGGATACCCTTCGAATTTCACCATTTATGATACGGACGACACCAAGAGTATCATGAAGGCTATTCTCAAAGAACAAAACCTGGACCCCAAACAATATCCCCCACCCTATGTGCTGCACAGGATATCAACAGCTAAGAACAACCTGATGTCGCATGAAGATTATAACCGAAACGCTGAACTGACGGACTATGATAAGGTATCAGGAAAGCCTCAAATGGGACAATTGTTTACAATATATTATAATAGGCTCAAAAAAGCACAGTCGATGGACTTCGACGACCTGCTGTATAACACCAATCTTTTGCTGAGAGATTTCCCGGAAGTATTATATAAGTATCAGCAGAAATTCAAGTATATACTGGTGGATGAGTATCAGGACACGAACTATGCGCAATACATGATCATCAAAAAGCTGGCTGCCAACAACGAGAACATCTGTGTGGTGGGCGATGATGCACAAAGTATATACGGATTTCGCGGGGCGAACATACAAAACATTTTGAATTTCAAGAGCGATTATCCGGATGCGCAAACCATAAAGCTCGAACAGAACTATCGTTCGACGAAAAACATTGTGAATGCAGCCAATTCGGTGATTCAAAAAAACAAGAAGCAGTATTATAAAGAAATCTGGACCGACAACGAAGAAGGCAACAAAATTCAACTCTTCAAAGCCAGCAGCGATAATGAAGAAGGAGCTATGATAGCCAATTCGGTTTTCGAGACCAAAATGAATTTTCAGCTGCCTAACTCCGACTTCGCGGTTCTGTACCGAACCAACGCCCAAAGCCGTTCGATTGAAGAATCGATGCGCAGGCTGAATATCCCTTATAAAATATATGTTGGACTTTCTTTTTACAAAAGGAAAGAAATAAAAGATATGCTTGCCTACTTCCGGCTTATTATCAACAATAAGGATGAAGAAGCCCTGTTCCGCTGCATAAACTATCCGCCAAGGGGAATTGGCGACACCTCGCTTCAAAGGGTTGTTATTGCTTCGTCGGCCTATCAGACCAGTTCGTGGGATATTATCGAACAACCCATGGCCTACAACCTTCAGGTGAATTCGGGCATCATACAGAAACTTGCTGATTTCACTACCATGATACGCAGTTTCTCGGTACAGGTGCCTTTTAAGGATGCTTACGAGTTGGCCAAACATATTGCGGCGACCAGCGGTATCTTCAAAGAGCTGAAACAGGATGAGTCGCCCGAGGGAATGGGAAGGGTGGAAAACATTGACGAATTGTTGAATGCCATCAAGGAGTTTACCGAAAAGGAAAACCTGATAGCCCCCGACGGAACCCTAATGGACAACACCCTGAGGACCCTTGACCTGTTTATGCAGGATATTGCCCTGCTGACCGATGCCGATACGGAAGACAAAAACCAAACCGACAGGGTATCACTGATGACCATTCACCAGGCAAAGGGATTGGAATATCCCTATGTGTTTGTGGCGGGACTGGAAGAAAATCTTTTCCCCTCCATGCAGTCGCTGCACAGCCGCGAAGACCTGGAAGAGGAGCGCCGGTTGTTTTATGTGGCCATCACCCGCGCCATGAAACGACTTACGCTGAGCTATGCCGAGAACCGTTATAAATATGGTGAGATGATCTACAGCGAAAAGAGCCGTTTTATTGATGAGATTGATCCTCAATATTTGGA